>CALVPQ010000018.1 GCA_944351415.1 uncultured Clostridia bacterium
CAGCCTAAAAAGGTGTAGCCTATTCTTTCAAAATTGTTATTTATAAGATATTGAGCTTCGCCATAGATGAATTGTTGTTCTTCCATCTCTCCTGAAGTTGCACCATTACCATCAAATACCACTGTATATGGGTAACCTGCCCAGTTTGCTGTTAGTTCTACTGTTTCTCCATCTTCTGATTGCAGATTCATAAAATATATACTTGTTACCCTTTCTAAACCATCTTCCCATAAAGTTGTAACTGTTGTTGGTGTTGAACCATATCTTGCTGTTGAGCTTAGATTACCTGCAGTCCAACCATCAAAATCATAGCCTATTCTAACTGGAATTGGAATTGTTAATAGTTCGTCAAAATCTATACTCTCTGGTGGAGCGGTGCTTGTTCCCCAGTTGCCATTATTTAGGTTGTATGTTAAATTATACGTTTTTGGTGACCACTGCGCTATTAAGGTGACTGTTGCTCCTTCCGACGATTGCAAATTATTGAAATATTGGCTCATAACTCTTGTGTTGCCATTATCCCATACACTTGATGTTGATGAGTCTGCCCCATGCTCTGCCGTTGTTGTGTCTAGGTTACTTGCAGTCCAACCAATAAAGAAATATCCTGTTCTTGTTGGATTGCTTATTTGAACAAAACTATCGAAGGTTGCAGTTGTTGGGTGATATTGGCCATAACTTCCGTTATCTAGATTATATGAAATGTTATAGTCTATTGGAGTCCAGTGGGCATAAAGTGTGTCATTATCTGCAATATATGTAAGTCTGTTATTTACGAAATCACCATTGCCGTTTATTATTTGTGTTCCATTGCCACCTTCTTCTGTGTAGTAACCTTGGAAGGCATAACCTTTAAGTGTTGGTATCTCTATACTTGTAACTCTAGTTTCTGCAGAGGCATCTAAATACCATGCTGTGTTATATTGCAAGAAAACTTCATCTGGCCCACCTGAGCCACCTGCTCTATCCAAACTTATTAAGTATATATTTGGAAGCCATTGTGCATCAAGAGTTACCTCTCCATCACTAACTAAATTTCTAAAGCAAGTATATGTTTCTGAAATGTTAACAAGATTACTTCCATTATTCCATTGATTCATTGAATCATCATTTATTCCATATTGTGCAGTGCCTGTGTTTATATTACTGCTTGTCCAGCCGGCAAAGGTATAACCTGTTTTTGATGGGTCGTCTACAGTGAAAGATGTATCAAAGGTAGCTGAAGTTGGCATATTCTCAGAACTAGCTGTTCCACCCTGTAAGTTATAGCCAATATTATAAGTATTTGGCAAAAAATATGCATTAATATTCCTACTAATTGCGGGAAAAAGATTACTCCACATGCCAGATGAAACAACAGTTACAGTAGTTGAACCTGAGGCTGAGACTTGCTCTGTTTCTCCTGAAATGGCAATATAGTTAAAATGATAACCAATATCAGGAACTGCATTAAACGTGATTGTCAAAGTAACAGCGCTTGCAACAAGAGAACCACTTGGAACCAATCCAGCATCTATAGGATTCCCAGGGGTAGCACTTTTGTTCCAATTATTAATACTTCCACCATTGACCGTTATATTTAGTGTGCCTTTTCCTTCTTCAACTGAACCATATAAATCTAGTCCAGCAGCATTAGAAATATATCTCTCATCAAATATACGTTCTGTAGATGCTGAAAGTAAAACTATCCCACAAGAAAGTAGAACAAAAACTAAGAATAGCCATAAGTAATTCTTTAGTTTAACCATGCATACCCCCAAAAATATTATATATATAGTTTAACTTAAATATATAAAAATGTCAAATATTTGATAACTAAAACTATTTTAGAAAAGAATAGAGAAATTATTCACATAATTTAAACTATATAGACTAGCCCAATAAAACAAATTCTAAATAAAAAATATCAATTCAACATTTAGGTTAAAATTGATATTTTTATAATTTTATTTAACAATAATATTTACAATTCTATTTGGAACGTAGATTTCTTTTACAATTGTTTTGTCTGAAATTGCTTGTTTTATTTTTTCATCTTGTTTTACATAATCTAAAACTTCTTGTTGTGATAGCGAGGTGTCTATATTAAGTTTTGTTATAATTTTACTATTTACCTGAACCGCTATTTCAACTGAAGATTTAACAAGGTTCTTTTCATCATATTCAGGCCAAGTTTGGTCAAGTATTTCACTATTAAACACCCTTTCATACATTTCACTTGTGATATGTGGGGCAAGTGGATTTAAGAAAATTAAAAATTGTCTAAGTTCTTCCCTAGTGATAAAGCCATCTTCTTTTATTTTCTTGACAAAAATCATAAGTGCAGAAATTGCTGTGTTAAGCTTTAAATTTTCATAATCATCGCATAATTTTTTATTTAAAATAGAAAGTTCATAAATATGCTCTTTTGAAATATCATCACCTTTTATTATGTTTTGAAGTGACCAGACTCTATCTATAAAAGATGTTATACCATTTATACCATCATACGTCCAAGGAGTGTTATCTTCATAGCCACCAAGGAAATGAACGTGAAGTCTTGCTACATCAGTTCCATATTTATCAATAACCTCAAGCGGTGAAACACCATTTGCTGAACTTTTGCTCATTTTTTTGCCTTCACTATCCAAGATAAGTCCACTTCCCATCTTTCTTGCAAAAGGGTCACGAGTTGGCACAGCACCAATTTCGTATAAGAAATTCTGCCAGAAAAATGCATACAGCACGTGACGAGTGATATGCTCTGTTCCACCAGTGTAACAATCCACACTGCCCCAATATTTGAGCTTTTCAAAGTCGGCAAGTGCTTTGTCATTATGTGGGTCAACATATCGAAGCCAATACCAACTTGAACCTGCCCAGTTTGGCATAGTATCTGTTTCACGTCTTGCAGGACGTCCGCATTTTGGGCATATACATTCAACCCATTCTTTTGCCTTAGAAAGTGGAGAATCACCCTTCTCGTTTGGCATATAATCTTTTACCCTAGGCAAAACAAGTGGCAAATCTTTTTCATCAAGTGCAACTTCGCCACAATGTTCACATAAAACAATAGGGAAAGGCTCTCCCCAATATCTTTGACGATTAAATGCCCAGTCTGTCATTTTATAATTGATTTTTCGTTCTGCAACACCCATCTCTATAAGTTTATCGGCTATCTTTTGTTTTGCTTCCCTTACAGGCATACCATCAAACTCTGCAGAATTTAACATTTTACTATTTTTAGAGAGATATTCTTTTTTCTCAACCGCAGCCTTGCTTGTATCTCCTTCTATAACTTGAATCTTTGGAATATTGAACTTTTCAGCAAATTCATAATCACGTTGGTCATGGCTTGGAACTGCCATAACAGCACCTGTTGCATAGCCGGCAAGAACAAAATCCGCAATAAACATTGGAACTTTTCTTCCGTTTGCAGGGTTGACAACGTAAAGACCTTCAAGTTTAGCTCCTGTTTTATCTTTTTGGTCGCTTAAGCGGTCAAATTCAGACCTAAGGGCTGTTTTCCTTCTGTATTCTTCAACATCTGCCCAATTTGTTATGTATGGTTTTAATGTGTCTACTAAACTATTTTCTGGAGCAAGAGCAACAAAAGTTATACCATAGACTGTTTCAACACAAGTGGTGAAGATTTGAAGTGTTCCAACATTTTCATCTTTGTTATTATATATTTTAAAGGATATTTGTGTGCCTTCACTTCTGCCTATCCAATTTCTTTGTGCCTCTTTCAAATTTTCTGCCATGTTAATGCGGTCTATATTGCCAAGCAATTTTTCTGCATACTCACGCATTCTAAGTAGCCAGCTCCAGCGCACTTCCTGAACAACATCGTTGCCACAGCGGTCACATTTTCCACCCTGGCTATCTTCGTTTGAAAGAACAGTTTTGCAATGTGGACAAAAATTAACTTTTGTTTTTTCTTTATATGCCTTGCCATGATTGAATAATTGCAAGAAAATCCACTGCGTCCATTTATAATACTCTGGGTCGCTTGTGCAAATAGTTCTATCCCAATCAAAAGAAAGACCTAGACGTTTTGACTGGTCAAGCACAGTTTTCATTCCGTTTGCAACAAAATCGTGTGGGGCAATACCTGTTTTGATTGCTGCATTTTCTGCCGGCAAACCAAAAGCATCTCCGCCAATTGGGAAAAGAACGTTATACCCCTTAAAACGTTTAAAACGTGCCAGTGCATCTGCTGGAATTGTGCCTTTTAAATGCCCCATGTGTAGATTTCCACTGATATTATAAAATTCATAAAGCACATAGTATTTTGGTTTTGTTGGGTGAAAATCTATTGCTTTAAATGATTTTTCATTATACCACTTATCTTGCCATTTTTTTTCTATCTCTTTAAAATTGTATTCCATGTATAACTCCTTCAATTATAATTATAGTGACCTAAATTTAAAAACTAATAACTATAATATATACTAATTTTAATCACAAGTCAATTAATCTTTTATTTTTACATTTTAAAAGTATAATTTTATTTTTAAAAGCAATTTTTTTTTATTTTTATTTGAATTTTTATTGACAAAGACAAAACTGTTGTGTATAATATCTTTGTTAAAATAAAATCTATCCTAAGACCGCAAGTGTGAAAACGTAAACACTCACCCGTGTGCTTGCCGAGGAAAGAAGATATAGTTTGATTTTTATCTCTATGCCTTTTTTCCGCTGGCATAGAGATTTTGTTTTAATATAAAGGCTTTTAATCATTATGTGAAAAAGCTTAAAAACACAATATTCAAAATAAGGAGGAAAAGATTTCATGAGTGCTAATTTAGAAGCAAAAAAGCAAATAGTTGAAGAAATCAAAGATAAACTTTCAAAGTCTAAAACTGTTGTTTTCTCAAGCTATAATGCTTTGACTGTTGCTGAAGACACTGAGATGCGTCGTGAATTTAAGAAAAATGGCGCTGAATACAAAGTGTATAAAAACAAATTATTGCTCCTTGCACTGGGCGAACTTGGAATCAAAGGTGCTGATGAATTTTTACATGGCACTACCGCTGTTGCTTTTAGTTATGATGACGAAGTAAGCGGAGCAAAAATTCTTTGCCAAACTGCTGAAAAAACTAAGAAGCTTGAAGTTAAATTTGGTTTACTTGATGGGAAACTTGTTGATGCTAAGGAAATTGAAGAGCTTGCACTCCTTCCAAGCAAGGAAGTTCTTGTTGCAAAACTTCTTGGAACTCTCAATGCACCTATTTCTGCACTCGCAAGAGTTCTTATCGCCCCAGTGACTGGGCTTGCAAGAGCATTAAATGCTGTTGCTGAAAAACAAGGTGCTTAAATTTTAAAGCACTAATCGTTTAAGATTATTTAAACAAAACAAAATAAATTGCAAATAATTTAGAATTTGCATTAAAAAAAGAGCTTAGATTACAAACAAGCTCACAAAAGTCAAAATAAGTGTGATAACACAAAAAATTAGGAGGAAATTAAAATGGCTGATGTTAAAAAATTAGTTGAAGAAATTAAATCTATGTCTGTTCTTGAAGTTTCTGAACTTGTTAAAGAACTTGAAGAAACTTTCGGAGTTTCTGCTGCAGCTCCTGTAGCTGTTGCTGCTGCTCCTGCTGCTGGTGTAGCTCCTGCAGCTGAAGAAAAGAGTGAATTCACTGTTGAACTTACAGAAATTGGTGCTAACAAAATCGCCGTTATCAAAGTTGTAAGAGAAATCACAGGACTTGGTCTTGGAGAAGCTAAAGCTTTAGTTGAAAGTGCTCCAAAGGCTATTAAAGAAAATGTTCCAACTGAAGAAGCTAAAGCTATTGAAGCTAAGCTTAAAGAAGCTGGTGCAACTGTTAAACTTAAGTAATAAATCAAATTTAAAAATTAAGAATATTGTGTTTAAAAAAAATCGCAGAATTATCTGCGATTTTTTTATTATAAATTACATTATAAATATTTTTTTGAGAAAATTATAACATTATTTTGATATTTTAATTCTCTTTTTCTATTCTTAAAATATCCCCTTTTTTAAGTGAATAAGGACAATTTATTGTGACTATTTCTTGAACTTTCTTAGCATCATCGATTTTTTCACCTATTGAGTTAATAATTTCTTCTATCTTTATGGTTTTTAGGAAATTATCATCTGCTGATAAGACTTCTAAATTGTCGCCAACTTTAAACCTATTTCTCATTTCAACTTTAACAAATCCATCTTGAGCATCTTCTACAACTTTTGCAATAAATGTATAGGTTTGAACTGGCATTGAATCTTCAAGATACTCTTTATCTTCTGCCCCAAAATAAAATCCAGTGGTATATCGGCGGTGGCTTGTTTTTTCTAACTCATTATGAAGAATATCGTAGTTTTTATAACCATCAAGAGCGCGTCTGTATGCATTTACAACTGAAGCTACATAGTAGTCAGACTTCATTCTTCCTTCAATTTTAAGGCTGACCACCCCTGCTTCTTTAAGTTCTTGCAAGTGGTCGATGAGACACATATCCTTTGAATTTAAAATATAAGTTCCCCGTTCATCTTCTTCAATAGGCATTTCATCTGTGCGATTTTCTTCCCTTATATAATACTTCCACCTGCAAGCCTGAACACAAGCTCCACGATTGCTATCACGACCTGTTAAATAATTAGAAAGAAGGCATCTTCCTGAATATGAGATACACATTGCACCATGGACAAAAGCTTCAAGTTCAACACTATTTCCAAGATTGGTATGAAGCCTTTTTATGTCATTTATATTCAACTCTCTTGCAAGCACTATACGTGTGCAACCAAGGTCGGCAAAAAACTTTGCTGACTGTGAATTGTTCACATTCGCTTGTGTTGAAACATGCACATTAAGAGAAGGAAAGTTTTTTCTAATATAATAAATTAAGCCTACATCTGACACAATAAGTCCATCAACTTTGGCTTCCATTAACAACTTTAAATATTCATCAAGTCCTTCAAAATCATCATCTTTTGCTACAATATTAAGTGTTATATAACCCTTTTTACCATTTTTATGTAAAAAATCCATAGCCTTGATTATTTCTTGCTCATCAAAATTCCCTGCAAAGGCACGAAGTCCAAACTGTTTACCTGAAAAATACACAGCATCAGCACCAAAGTGCACTGCCGTGATAAGTTTATCAAAATTCCCTGCTGGAGCTAAAAGTTCCATAATTTTCTCCTTTACAATTCAATATTAGGTTTTGCGGTTAAGCTAAGTTCTGCAAGCCCTAATCCATCTTTAAGCATATAATATGCTTGAGAGCCTATCATAGCGGCATTATCAGTGCAAAACCTCAAAACTGGGCTATAAAATTCAATATTGTTTTCCGTGCAGAGTTTTGTTAGTTTTTCCTTTAACCTTGAATTAGCCCCAACACCACCTGCAACTACGAGTTTTTTTATGCCAATATTTTTGCATGCCTTAATAGCTTTTAATGAAAGTTCGTCTGTCACACATTCTTGGAAAGAACAAGCAATATCCGCTTTATTAATTTCTTCTCCGCGTTGAGTCATGTTATGCACCAAGTTCACAACTTCTGTTTTTATTCCGCTAAATGAAAAATTTAATGTATGTTTTAAAGCATTTGATACTGTAAATTTATAAATTGGGTTACCTTGTTTAGCAAGCTTATCAATTTCTGGTCCGCCTGGGTATTGAAGCCCTAAAACTCTTGCAACTTTATCAAATGCCTCGCCAACAGCATCATCAACTGTTGTTCCAAGAAGCTTCATCTTATTATAATCGTCAACTTTTAAAAGTGCTGTATGCCCTCCGCTCACCATAAGGCATATAAAAGGTGGCACCAAAAGTTCGTGTGAGATATAATTGGCTGCAATATGTCCGTAGACGTGACTTACGGCTATAAGTGGAATATCAAGAGCATAAGCAAGCCCTTTTGCAAAATTCACACCAACAAGAAGAGCGCCCATAAGCCCTGCTCCATAAGTTACCGCTACAGCATCTATTTCGCTTTCATTCATATTTGCCTGAGAAAGTGCTTCCTTGTAAATATTAGATATTGCCGTGATATGGTTTCTTGATGCAACTTCTGGAACTACTCCACCAAAACGTCTATGAATTTCTATTTGAGTTGCTATTATATTTGATAAAACAATGCGACCATTTTTTACAACAGCCACACTAGTTTCATCACAAGAAGATTCTATTGACAAAATTATAATATCTTTTTTTGTTCTAAGTTTTTCAAACTTGTCTTTCATTCGCTCGTAGTATTTCATAAAATAATTATATCAAGTTTTACAATTTAAAGCAATTAAAATAAAATGCTTTTGCCCTTATAGTTCAATGAACGGACAATTTTCAGAAACACCTTCTCTATCTTCTTCTATAAAATCACCTGTTATGCCACATTTCAATTCTTTAGACTCTGTTACATTCCTTTCAGGGCATTGCTTGCAACTCTCTATCTTTTTATCCCCTATAAAGCAAGTAAACTTTCCATCAAAAACCAGGCTAAAATAATTTGAAACACAGCGATAAATACGTCTATTTTTTAAAGAACTAAGTGCATCTAAAGTCATTTCATAATACTTTTTTATTTCTTCTTTTGACCCATTAAATTTTTTCCAACTATCTTGTCCGTAGTATTTTTGGTCTAGGTATATACTTCTTAAATTAGAAAGTTTATCAGCACAATTTACAAGTTTTGCTCGTTCATCTGCATTTTTTAAAACATTCATCTTAATGGCTTTTCTTTGAAGATATGGAAGAGATTTATCTTCTGTTTCATATCCCACAAGTTCTGCAATATCCTTTCCAAAGAGTTCTTCTATCTCTTCAATACTTGTGCCTGTATCTTCAACTATATCATGCAATATTCCAGTTATTAATGTGTTTTCATCAGCACCTTCTTCACGCAAATATTGATAAACCTCATAAATATGCACAATATACGGTATAGTTGTGCCTTTTCTAAGCTGACGTGAATGCTTTTCTACTGCATATCTAAATGCAAAATTTAATTTTTCAATATCAACTCTTTCCACTCTTCCATCTCCTTTGTAGTATTTTATCACAAACAATTTCTAATTACAATACAGAAAAACAAAAAAGCACAATTACTGTGCTTTATTTTAAAGTTTCATTTATTATGCTTTCAAGCTCATCTGCTTGCTTCTTTACCTCTTTCAAACATTCTTCTGCTTTAATATCTTGTTTAGTTCTAGACATAAATATTTCATAATCAAGTGAAAAGAGTTGATTTTTATGCTTTGCTATCTTTTCTCCTATTCTTTTCCAGTTAATATTTCCAAATTTATTAAGTGTATGCATATCACTGCTGCCATCATTATCATGAAGGTGCAAAGTAATAAGCTTGTCCCCATATTTTTCAAGATAATCAAAATCTTTATCAAAAGTGTTATTGTGTCCGCTATCATAGCAAAAACGTAGCATATCGTCTTGAATTTCATCAAATACTTTCACAAACAATTTTTGACAATGTATATTTTCAATTGCAAGTGGTTTATTATATTTATGGCAAACCTTTAGCACATCTAAAAGCCTTTGCCTTCCTATTTCCGACCACTTACCATCTAGATGAACAACGACACAAGTGAAATTATATTTATGTGCTAATTTTACATCTTTTATCAGTCTTTTCTTTAGTTCTTCCCCCTTTGCTCCTTCTTCCCAAAAATAATGCAAATCTTCCGAATTATATTGTTGATGAAGGCTTGAAGGTTTTAAATTATATTTCTTAAAAATTTTCATCTGTTTTCTTAATGTTCCGTTTTGATAATTAAACTTAGGGTCTGCATTTGTGATTATTGTATCAAAACCATAATCATGTATAAGTTTAGCTCGCTCCTGTGGCGATATTTTATATCCAAAATAAAAACTTATTCCTTTGTTCATAATATTTTTTTCCTTTTTATACTTTTTCTATTGTAAATAAATATAGTTATTTGAATTTAATGTTATTAGTGAAATGCTTTTAGATATGCATTAATAAATTCTTGAATGTTTCCGTCCATAACTGATTGAATATTAGTATCTTCATAACCTGTTCTATGGTCTTTTACAAGTGTGTATGGGCAAAAAACATAACTCCTTATTTGACTGCCCCACTCAATCTTTTTTACATCTCCGCGAATTTTTGCAAGTCTTTCCATTTCTTCTTGTTCTTCTTTCTCCGCAAGACGAGAATATAACATCTGCATTGCCATTTCTCTATTTTGAAGCTGACTTCGCTCAACTTGGCAAGAAACAACTATACCTGTTGGCAAGTGAGTGATTCTTATTGCGCTTTCAGTTTTATTAACATTTTGTCCTCCAGCACCTGAAGAGCGATAGGTATCAATTTTTAAATCTTCTGGTTTTATTTCTATGTTTGGCTTTTCTTCAATTTTAGGCATAACTTCAACACTTGCAAAAGATGTGTGACGGCGTGCATTTGAATCAAATGGTGATATTCTTACCAGTCTATGAACACCCTTCTCTGCTTTTAAAAAACCATAGGCATTATCACCGCTGATTTCAAAAGTAATTGACTTTATTCCTGCCTCATCGCCATTTAAAATATCAAGCACTCTTATTTTATAACCTTGCTTTTCAGCATACATTTTATACATTCTAAAAAGCATTTCCGTCCAATCTTGAGCTTCTGTTCCACCTGCACCTGCATGCAGTGTCATAATTGCATCATAATCATCATATTTACCTGATAAAAGTGTTGTTATTTTTGCCTTTTCAACACTGTTTTCAAGAGTGTGAAGACTATCCTCTAATTCTTTCTCTAAAGTAGTATCACTCGTTTCCTGATAAAGTTCTATATAGGCATTGCAATCATCATAAAGGGATTGAAGCTCTTTTATAAGATTAAGCTTACCTTCACAAGACTTGATTTTTTTACCAACTTCAAGAACCTTCTTTTGGTCGAGATAAAAGCCCTCTTTCATCTGCTCGTCTTTAAGTTCTTCTAGGTTTTTTTCAAGTGAAGTTAGGTCAAAGACACTCCTTTATAAACTGAAGTTCTTCATTTATTTCATTCAATCTTTCTTTAACATTTTCTAAAATCATAAAAACTCCTTAAACATTTTATATTTTAATATTTTTCACTTAAATAGTCAACATATTTAAACTTATAGCATAATCTTTAATATAAGAAGTTTTATCATATAAGTGCAAAAACTTCCAGCTCTTTAGGCGATAGTTTATCACAAAGGATAAACATCTTACATATATTTAGTTTAGTAGGTTTACCTTATGTAAACTTTAAAAAGATAGGAGGTCAAATTTATGTCTTTTTATATAAACAATACAAATCCCAACCGCCCAGGTCCATTAAATGGCAACCCTTTGAATGGTATTTGTGAAAAAGTTTTGATAGAAACAACTAAGGTTTTTGATGCTTGCGTCTCTCAAAGCACGGAAACTGGAATTGTTCTGCCAGTAACAAGTTTTAATCCTGCAAGCCCTACCCTTCCACTTACCTTTATCTCTGCAACTAATCAAATTGGTGGAGAAGTTACTGTTAGTGATATTGTTATTGACAGACTTGAGCAGACACCAAATTATGCTAATGTTACCATGACTATAACAATTCCACTTACTGTTACCTATCGTGATGCAAATGGTGTGATTGGCACAGGTTCATCTAGTATAACAGTAAACAAAAGCACTGTTCTATTTGTTCCACAGCCTTCAATGGCACCTATTGATATTATAGCAACGGCAGCATTCTCAAGTCAGATTGGTTCATATTCGGCTGAAAATACCTTCACAGTGACTGGCTGTTTGCAGATTGTTATTAAAGTTACAGCTGTTGTTGATTTACTTATGCCATCTTATGGTTACCCAGTGCTTCCACCTTGCCAGGCATGTCAAAACTGCACAGTATGCCCAAGTGTTGGAGACCTGCCATTATACCCAACGGCAACAAGCGGAAATACAATAAATATAAATAGAGTCTAAAAAACTCTTAAAAATTTCTAAATATAGCGTTCAACACTTAAGGTCTTTAAAACTTTATCTGAATCTATAAAATACGTATTAATTTATATTAAAAATTATATGGTTTTCAAAAAAAACTTTATGACAATTTTTATTTCGCTTCACAACTAGTTTAAAGTCTATAAAACTTTAAAAATAAAAAGATAATGATAGGAATCGTTATCTTTTTTCTTTATTTTTAAAGTGGTTAAAAGCAACTTCTACAACTTCATCAACATTAATGTTTGCTTGAGTTTTTGAATTTATATGAAATAGGTATTCAATATTTCCGCTTTTCCCTGTGATTGAAGAATATGTTAAATTGCTTACTGTATAATTTAAGCCCTTTAGATAAAGTAAAAAGTCTTTTAAAAGAGTTTTATGGATATTTTTATCTTTAATAACACCTTTATATTTCTTTGCAATTTCTTTTCCACACTCAAATTGCGGTTTGAAGAGAATTACTATTTCAATCTTACCAAATAATTCTTTTATTTTAGGAAAAATATGTTTTAAAGATATAAAGGATATATCACCCACAATAATGTTTGCATCAATAACTTGTTCTTTCTTAATAGCACGGAAATCGGTATTCTCAAGATTTATAACTCTTTTGTCGCTAGCAAGACTTTTTGAAAGTTCTCCCTGCCCAACATCTATTGCATAAACTTTTTTTGCACCATACTTAAGTGCAACCTGAGTAAAACCACCTGTTGATGCCCCAATATCAACAACAATTTTATTTTCAAAATCAATATTAAAATTTTCTATTGCGGTTATAAGTTTATATGCCCCGCGAGATACATATTCAGAGTGAGATAAAATAGTTATATTTTGGCTATTCTCTGGTTCATAAGAGGTTTTATCTATAAGCTTTCCATCAACATAAACTAGCCCCTCTTTTATAAGAGTTTGAGCCTTAGAGCGAGAATCAACGAATCCATTTTCAAATAAATATTTATCCAGTCTCATATAACTACTATATCATACAAAAAAGATTGTTTGCAATATTTACTGCCAACTTTTTATTAATTTTTTAATTTTTCTCTTGTTAATTGACATCTAAATCAGCAAACATTTCATCAAGGGAAATATGCAAAGCTCTTGATAATTTTACACATTTAATAATTGATGAAATATTTTGATTACTTTCCCATCGAGATAAAGATAAATTCTTGTTTAGTTTTTCACAAATATCTGCCCTGTTATTGGCACAACAAAAAAATCCACTAAAAGATTTTCTAGTGGATTTTTATTTATAAGAGAATTTATTATACTATATATAGTAGCTATTCCGTTAGCATACTAGCTATATACAGGTATTTTATTTTGTTGATTATTTGTTTAAAAACTAGAGCTACTAATAGAATTTTTCTATTTTTATTCTAAACTTACAAGATAGTAGTAAACTGGTTGTCCGCCATAGGCAGCTGTAACTTCGCAATCTGGATATGTGGTTGCAAGTTTTTCAGCAAGCGCATTTGCCTCTTCTTCTCTGATGTCTTCCCCATAGAAAAGTGTTATATTCATAACATCATCGCTCATCATTTTTTCAACAAGTCCTTCTGTTGTTTCTGACACAAGCTTGCCTTTGGCTAATATAGCTTTATCATCAAGCCCAATAATCTCACCAACTGAAAGGTCAAATCCATCTACGTGTGTGTCTCGAACGGCATAGGTTACCATTCCAGAACGAACCCCTTTTATTGCATCATTCATGGCATCTGTGTTTTCTTCTACAGAACCATCAGGGTTGAAGGCTATAGATGCACTTATTCCTTCTGGGACAGAACGTGTTGGAATTATAATCAAATTTTTATTTGTAAGGTCGTTTGCTTGTTGTGCTGCTAAAACAATATTTTTATTATTTGGGAAAACAAAAACATTTCTTGCGGGAACTTTATCTGCCGCAGCCGCTATATCTGCAGCTGATGGATTCATTGTTTGACCGCCATGGATAATCTCGTCAACTGACAGGTCCTTAAAGATTGTGGCAAGCCCTTCCCCTGGAGCAACTGCAATCATTCCAAGTTCTTTTGTTTCTTCTTGAACGGTTGCCTTTTTCTTTATTTCTCTGTTTTGTTCCCTCATATTTTCTATCTTAAGATTGCAAAGTTCACCAAGTTCAAGTGCATATTCAAGTGCCTTGTTTGGCTCGTTTGTATGAGCATGAACTTTAACAAGGTTTAAGTCTCCAATACAGATTACTGAGTCACCTATTTGAATAAGTTTTTCTCTAAGTTTGTCAATATCGGCTTCTGTTGTTTGCTTCTTCATGTGCATAATCATATATTCTGTGCAATAGATGTTTTGTATATCTTCAAGAGCATTAACCTCTGCAACTACATCATCAACGGTTTGAGTTTTCTTCTCGTCTTCAAATTGAAACTCAAAATCTTCTTCACCCATAATAAGCTTATAGAAGCCTGTGAATATTATGATTATTCCCCTTCCACCAGCATCAACTACACCTGCCTTTTTAAGAACAGGAAGCATCTCTGGAGTTTGTCTTAAAATCTCTTCCCCAGTTTCAAGAACTTTCTTTAAAAAAACTTCAAAATCATCACATCTTTTTGCCACATTGACTGCATTTTCAGCCATAACACGGATAACTGTTAAGATAGTGCCTTCTTTTGGCTTTGTAACTGCTTTATAAGCAATATTGGCACCTTCTTGCATAGCCTTTGCAAAGACCTTTGTGGTTATCTCGCTTACCTTTGCAGTCTCTAAACAAAACCCTTTAAAAATCTGTGATGTTATAACGCCACTATTTCCTCTCGCCCCCTTTAATGCCCCTTTAGAAAAAGCTTTACTTAAGGCATCTATATTGTTTGTGATACATTGTGACACTTCATTTACAGCGGATTTCATTGTTAAGAACATATTTGTTCCAGTATCGCCATCTGGCACTGGAAATACGTTGAGTGAATCCACATATTTTTTATTTTGCTCGAGGAGACTTGCCCCCGCTAATATCATTTTTCGAAATGTTGCTCCGTTTATCGTTTTTATCATAATTCTAAAATTCTCCTAAACTCTAACGCCGACAACATGAACATTAACTGCATCAACAAGCATGCCTGTGAAATATTCTACACTATATTTCACAGACTTCCTGAGTGATTCTGCAACTGCACTTATTGACACCCCATATTTTAAAATACAATAAACATCTATATATATTCTGTTGTCGATATGACTTATCTTAATACCTTTTGAGTATGATTCTTTTTTAAATAATTCCTTTGCGCTATCCCCTATAGTTTTTGCAACTAAATCTACGACACCATAGCAATCAAGAGCAGCATAGCCCGCGACAACACGAATTGCATTGTCGGATATTGAAATATTACCATAATAGTTATTGGTATCGACTGTCATTTAGCCCCCTACATTTAGATATTTCGCCTTATATATAATACTATATATTTCTAAAAATTACAACCTTTTTTTGACGTTTACAAAAATTTTGTTACAAATTTTAAGGTTTTGTAACATTTTTTTAAAAAAGAGTTGATTTTTTCCCCTAAAAATGATATAGTATAATGCAAAGATAAAAAATTTCAGGAGGATAACTATGAGCAGAGTATGTGAAGTATGTGGAAGAGGCAAGTCTACTGGTAAACAAGTGTCTTTCTCTAATAAGAAATATAATAGAACTTATGAACTCAATCTTCAAAAAACAACTATTGAAGTTGACGGACAACCAAAGACTGTTAAAGCCTGCACAAAATGTATTAGAACAGCAAAAAAAGCATAAGTGTTTTAGACTATATGCTTTTTTTATTTTTTAAACCATATTAAAGTGCCTATAATACATTTTTATTTTTTAATATAATATTCTTGGATTGTCTTTAACTATTTGCTACAAAAAAACTCTATCCACTTATGATAGAGCTTTTTGCTTTATTATACTATGATTTTTCAATAAACTTGAACGAAGTGATTAACTGTGCTTAGGAAGTGCATACCTAAAATGGTATGCAAAAAGCATTGGCTTTTTAAAAATTTTCAGATTGAAAATTTTTACTTCCTAAGCACTTTTTAATCTTTACCCAAATTTTAACTTTTTATTATTTTTAAATTTTAACTATTTCATACCCATCTTTTTTATCGTTTATCGTATACCCTTGTTTTGCTATTTCTGCCCTTAAACCATCAGCCATAGCAAAATCTTTGTTCTTCTTTGCTTGCCAACGTTTTTCTGCCATATCCTTTATTTCTTGTGGAATTTTATCGTTTTGTTCTTCTTCTAGATTGAGTCCTAAAACTGTATTAAAATTTGTTATTAATTCATATACATCTCTACTTTTAGGCTCCTTTAAAAGTTTTTGGCATACAGCAAGGGCTACCGGCATATTAAGGTCATCATTTATGGCATTTAAGAAAGCTTGTTGGTATTTATTTTTATCTTCTTCGCTTAAACAATTTGTTCCGTTTTTATGTTCTATAACTGCAGTTTTAAAATTCTTAAGAGAGTTTTTTGCTGCCATAAGCGAATCGTAAGTAAAATTTTGCTGTTTTGAATAATGTGCCATGAAATAGAAATACCTAAAATCTTCTGGACTAAAACCATTATTTTCAAGGTCCTCAAGAGTGAAAACATTATGAAGACTCTTACTCATCTTTCCACCATCTATTTGCAAAAATTCAAGATGCAACCAAAAATTCACTACTTTATGACCTTCCAAGCAATCACTTTGAGCAATCTCATTTTCATGGTGTATTGTTTTATGGTCAACACCGCCTGTGTGAATATCAATATATTCACCTAAATACTTTTTGCCAATAGTTGAGCATTCTATATGCCACCCTGGATACCCCATACCCCAAGGGCTATTCCACTGCATAATATGTTCTTTAGGTGCTTTTATCCATAATGCAAAGTCAGCTGGGTGTCGTTTTTCGCTATCAACTTCTATCCTTGCACCAGCTTTTTTTGCATTTACGTCCATTCCAAGCTGTCCATAACCAGCAAATTTAGAAATATCAAAGTAAACACCCTTGCTAGTTTTATAGGCATAACCTTTTTCTAGCAATCCCTTAACAAAGTCAATAATATCTTCTATAACACTGGTTGCTGGAACTATATGTTCTGGCAAGTCTATATTTAAAGATTTAACATCTTTCATAAAAAT
Source organism: uncultured Clostridia bacterium (assembly GCA_944351415.1). Lineage (GTDB taxonomy): Bacteria > Bacillota > Clostridia > Christensenellales > UBA1242 > Caccovivens. Next base: position 17,066 of record CALVPQ010000018.1, read on the forward strand.
GTCAGTGTAAAATTTTGCAATCTCAAATGGTGTTTTATTTTCTCGTTGACTGGCTACAAGCATTTTATCTTCGCCTTCATCTGCATCTGATGTTAAATGTCCAACATCTGTGATATTCATAACACCATCTATTTTATAGCCATTATATTTTAATGTTCTTCTTATATTATCCATAAAAAGATATGCTCTCATATTGCCAATATGCGGATATGAATATACAGTAGGTCCACAAGAATACATTTTTACTATATCGCCTTTTGGTTTAAACTCTTCTTTACGACGTGTAAGTGAATTATAAAATCTTAGCATTGTTGCTCCTTTAATAATATTTTTTATGATTATATTACCCTTTATGTTTTAACTTTTACTTTATTAAAACCATGCAAGTTATTATTTTATGCGAAGAGATAACGTTAAACTTTAATAAGGGGCTAGAAAAGGCTTGCTGGCAGCAAGCTAAAAAGCTTTCAGCTTTTTTAAAAATTTTAAGCGAGCTTAAAATTTTCTTTTCTAGCCCGCTTTAGTAAACCAAACTTAAACTATTTTATTTAAATAGGCAGATAAAATATCAATTGCTTTATCAACATCAATAGTAGTGTTTCCAAGAGATTTTTCAAGTTCAGTAAGGTAGTTATCAAGTTCTTCCCTACCTTTATCAGTAAGCTCGACAAGTTTGCATCTTCTATCAAGATTAGATTTTTTTATAACTATACACCCATCTTTTTCAAGTTCAGCAGTCATTAGTGCAAAATTTGTCTTTTTTATTCCAAGCTTATCAATAATCATACTAACTGATAAATTTTGGTAGATTGAACAAAAAAAGAGTATTTTAGTGCGTAAAATACCGCCATCTTTATGGCTCTTCATTAAATTTTCAAGTAATGCTTCAATTTCTATTAGTTTTTCAATCTTTTTCATGTTTTTTACTCATCGCTAATATAAGTATATAAAAATTTTTTCACAAATGCAAGCATTTTTTAGTTGATTTTATGCTTAATTGAGATTAAAATATATACATGCAAATTGAAGGCTCTATTGAAGACATAATTTTTAGGAATGAACAGAATGGCTATACAGTCTTTATTCTCGACTTTAAGTCTACTCCTGTTACTTGTGTTGGAAACCTCATCGATGCTAATGTTGGTGAGAATTTGTCGTTGGAAGGAGAATTTGTTAACAATACTAAGTATGGTTATCAATTCGCCTTTGATAGCTATGAAGTTGTGCTTCCAACCACACTTGCAGGCATAGAGAAATATCTATCCTCAGGGCTTATTAAAGGTGTTGGCCCTGCAACAGCTAAAAATATTGTTAATCATTTTAAAGAACAAACTTTTGATATAATTGAGATGAGCCCATCTTCTCTTGCCGAAGTTAAAAATATAAGTATGAAAAAAGCTTTAGAGATTGGGGATAAATTTAAGGAACTTAAAAAACTGCAAAATACAGTTATGTTTTTACAAAAGTATAATATGACAACGAACATGGCATTAAAAATCTATGAAGTTTATGGGGCTAAAACTGTTGACGTGGTTAAGAACAACCCCTATCGCCTTGTTGAAGATGTTGATGGAATAGGTTTTTTGACAGCTGATAAAATTGCTAAATCTATAGGTATACCATTTGATAGCGAATATCGTGTGAGAGCTGGCATCTTACATGCACTGAATAATGCCGTTGAAAAAACAGGAAACACTTATATGCCTAAAGGTCTTTTGATAAATCAGGCTGAAAGTATTTTAGAACTTGACTCAACAACCCATCAAGACCTTTATGATGATGCCTTGCAAGGACTGACTCTTGATAAAACTGTTATCAATATGTGGCATGATGGTTATGAAATTATTGTTCCATCAAAATATTACTTCTATGAAAATTCAGTTGCTCAAAAAATAGCACTATTAAATTCCTCCACAATCACAAAAAAACAAAATATTGAAGATGAAATAAAGTTCTTTGAAGAGCGTAACCATATAACTTTTCACGAAGAGCAAAAGATGGCAATAATTAATGCAATTAATAATGGTGTTTCTGTTATTACAGGTGGTCCTGGAACAGGTAAAACAACTATCATTAAATGTATTATTGAAATTTTAAAACAAAATAAATTGCGTTTTATGCTTCTTGCACCTACTGGTCGAGCAGCTAAACGTATGAGCGATTCGACAGGTGAAGAAGCCAAAACTATACATAGAGCACTTGAAGTTGCATCTGGAACTTTGGCAACTTTAAGCCGCTTTGTTCATAATGAAAATAACCCTTTTAAAACAGATGTTGTTATTGTTGATGAAGTATCTATGGTTGATGTGGCTCTTATGAGTCATCTATGTAAAGCACTTCCTCGTGATTGCAAACTTATTCTTGTTGGAGATAAGGACCAATTGCCTAGTGTGGGCGCTGGCAACGTGCTTGATGACATTCTTAAAAGTGGGATTATCACCGTTTCTATGCTTACTAAAATTTATAGACAAAGTGATGATAGTCTTATAATCACTAATGCCCATCTTATTAATAATGGTAAAATGCCCTACATTAACAACAGCTCTAAAGATTTCTTCTTTGAAGAAAAATCAGAACTTGATAGCATAAAAAACTCTATTGTTGATATGGTGGTAAAAAGGCTTCCTAAATTTACAGGACTTGATAGCAGTCAAATCCAGGTGCTTGCCCCACTTAAAGCAGGAGTTTGTGGAATTGATAACTTAAATAGATGCCTGCAAGAAGCACTTAATCCACCAAGCATTCAAAAAATGGAAATTCCTGTTGGTAATAACATTTTTAGAGTTGGTGATAAAGTTATGCAAACTACAAACAACTATAACCTTGTATGGAAAAAGATGAATGGTTTTATTGAAGAAGAAGGCGAAGGCGTTTTTAATGGTGATATAGGAAATATAGAGCTTATTGACTTTCAAACTAACGAAATGGTTGTCTTGTTTGAAGATGGCAGACGATGCTTATATCCTAGAACTGAAATTAGTCAGTTATCGCTTGCTTATGCCATCACTATTCATAAAAGTCAAGGGTCTGAATTTGATATTGTTATTATTCCCGCCATTGCTGGACCTAGCATGATTTTGACAAGAAATCTAATCTATACCGCTGTGACTCGAGCTAAAAAAATGGTTGTTATTGTGGGAGAACAAAAAAACTTAAAACGAATGGTATCTAATAATTATACCGTGCAACGTTTTACCCTTCTTAAAGAGTTATTGTTAAATTCTGACAAAAAAATAAAAGAACTTTTTGAGTAGTTTTACGTTGAATGCTATAGAATAAAAATGAATTATTGTATATAAATGGTAGCAGAATACCACACCTTGTGTGGACAAGTTTTTTTAAAAAACTTGCAAAAAATTTTGCTTCTGCAAAATTTTCTATTCTGCTGCCACAACTCTCTTTTTTATTAAATATAATATACTTACAAGTCTGTAAATAATGATAAAGGTATGATTATGGGAAATTTTTTACAAAAGATGAAAAAATTTATAGATAAAATATTAAACATTATTTTTCCAGAAGATTATAAATGTGTTTTGTGTGGAATGGACTTAAGTGATAAAAATTCTGTTTTTTGCAAAGAGTGTTTAGAAAGTGATATATTTAACGAAGGAAATAGATGTGTTAAATGTGATGCTATGATTAAAAAAGGTAATATTGTTTGTGACCACTGCAAAAATCAAAAGAGATATTTTGAAAGATGTGTTTGTCCGCTTAATTATAATCAAATTGTTAAGTCTGCAATATTAAAACTAAAAGATGATGATGCACTATATTATGTTGCACCCTTTGCAAAACTTATTGTGCAAAGACTTAAAGAAGAGAATATTGATTTTGATATTATAGTTCCTGTTCCTTCACACCCTAAAACTGTGAAAAGAAGAGGTTATAATCCTGCACTTTTACTTGCAAATGAAATAGGTAAATTACTAGATAAGCAAGTTGTTGAAGCCTTAACCAAAAATGTTATAACTAAAAAACAAAAGCGATTAAATTTTGAAGAACGTCAAATAAATTTACATGACAGTATGACACTTATTGATAAGACTGCTATTAAGGATAAGGTAGTTCTGATAGTTGACGACATAATAACAACTTGTGCAACCATCAACACTTGCTCAAGTCTGCTTAAAGGTGCAAAGAAGATTTATGCAACTGCTATTGCAAGAACAAACTTAGATTAATTTTGAATAGTATTCTGATAAAACCTTATTTAGGTTGTGCAAAACATGTCCTAAAAATAGCATTTAAGTTTGACACAAAATAGAAAAAGTGCCTCCATCATTACATGTTTCCCATTAAATGAAAAACTAGGAAGAAGCGCAATTTTTTGTTATGATAGTCTAAAAAAACACACCCTAAAAATCAAAGATTTTCAGGGAACCCACGAACCCAGAGGTTCGATTCCTTCCCCTGTTTAATTAATTCAAATAAATATTTCTATTTCTTCGTATAAAAAAAACAAAAGTATGTCTTGTAATCATACTTTTGTTTTTATGGTAGCCTCAAGGGGAACCCTACCCTAAAAATCAAAGATTTTCAGGGAACCCACGAACCCAGAGGTTCGATTCCTTCCCCTGTTTAATTAATTCAAATAAATATTTCTATTTCTTCGTATAAAAAAAACAAAAGTATGTCTTGTAATCATACTTTTGTTTTTATGGTAGCCTCAAGGGGAATCGAACCCCTGATTCCGCCGTGAAAGGGCGATGTCTTAACCGCTTGACCATGAGGCCATATATCAAAAATTGGGAGATGTTTTTGATACTTTCACATTATATCTAATAAAAAGCCTTTTGTCAAGCATTTTCTTTAAACTTTTTTATATTTTATAAACTTATTTTTATTTTTAAAATTATGATTTAGTTATATCTCCACTATCCTATTCTTGCTCTATTTCAATTTCATTTTCTTTTAATTGAAGATATTGCTGAACAAGCTGTCTAAAATTGCAATTCAAAAGTTCTTGCAGTGAGTCATTTAAACCTATTTCTGCATTGTGAGATAAGAACTCCTTATATTTCTTCATAGTATTTCCCTTATCCTGAAGATATTGCTTAAATAATAAACTGCTGGTAAGTTGACCTATTATATAACGTTCAACTGGTTGATATTTATGTGAGTGTTTTGGGTCTATATCAACATAAGACATCTCTTTTAACCTTTTTATGATTGCAGCACGTCTAGGGTCATTTGCTGTTATTATATCAATCTTTTTTACACCTTCTTCAGTTAATGGACCTTCTATCATTCCCATTATATCTGCTCTTGTTAGACAATATGCTATATCTGCTGCAAGTTTTTTGTCTCGCTCCACAGCAAACGAATCACACTCTTCTTTTGTCATCATATTGTGCTCAAATAAATAGTGTGCAAAGACCTTTTCCATAAATAAAGATTCAATTTCTCCTATTACAGAGTCCTTTGGTTGCATATTTTTTTGCATACATTGAGATAGAGTATGGCTAAGTTCATGGCATACCTGCAAAAGCCCAGATGTGTTGTTTCTAGGACTGATTGAAACTATACGTTTATCGCGAGTTAGAGCATTAAAATTATCCTGCTCTCTATTTGTGTTTGATGGATAATCCATATAAAGTTTTATTGAACCATTGTTTAAAACATTCATAAGGTTCTTATATAAATCAGGAATTTCCGTTTTGAAAAAGTCACAAACAATATTCAACATATCTTCACGACTTAAATTAATTTCATTATATTTAATCTCATACTTTTGGGCAAGCAAAATTCTTGCAATCTTTCTTAAAAATACAGACGTTCTATTTATAAGCGAATTTACTGTGATTAGTCTTCTGTTTTGATAATAAATGCTATTAAATTGTGCTATCTCTTCTTTTGACAATTTTAGCTCTTCCATCAAATACTCCCATTAAAAACTTCTTCAATAAATTTTTGTTGTTCTGATATTGCACTATCTTCGCAAGCGTTTGCTTCTTCAATAGTCATTTCACTCCAATACTTACCAAGTTCTTTACTATAGTCAAGTGAACGAAGTGGTAAAGCCTTTATTATAACTTTACTTGGAGTTGCAACCATATAGCGATAACTTCTAAAAAGTTTTTCATGGTAGTTACCATCAAAATCACATAATGAAAGTGCAACGTTAAAATAAGAATCGCTTTCTCCACCAACAGCTTTAAGTTTTTCTGAAAAAATTCTTATTGTTTCTTCATCGCTAAGTTCATGACCACCATATCTACGAACAAACACTCCTGGTTGGTCTTCTGGTTTGAATTTTTCAATAACAAGCCCACTATCATTTGCTATGATTGGTAAATCTGTTGCATTATGGTAACCTACAGCTTTTAATCGTGCATTTTCAAGTTCTGTTTCGCCTGTTTCATCAATATCAACATCAACCTTGATGTCTTTGAGTGAACAATATGGCAAACCAATCTTATCAAGCACATTGGAGTAAATTTCAATTTTACCAACATTGGTTGTTGCAATCAATATACGACTATCTCTTGTAACTTCAACCCCATCATTATATGTTATGATTTGATGAAAACCCTCTGAAAGTAATGGCATATTATTTCTGAGCTTTATAGAATATCTTTCAACAAGTTCTCTTGGATTTTCTATATAATGGGCATTTTCATCTTCTATCTGACGTTTGAATATTCGCCTTATGCACTCTTCTTTATCAAGAAGCACAAGATGACCAACAATCTTATATTTATACTCCTGCCCTATTTCTATTATTGTTGCCCTATCACGTGCAGATAAATTTGTTGCATCAAAAATAATGTCTTTACCTTCTTCAGCAAGAACTCGTGCTTGGCGATAAAGTTCATTAAACACAACAGTGTTTGTTTGAAAGTTATGTAGGTTATCTATAACTGATTTTTCAACAAACTGTTTTCGTATATCATCACTAGATAAAATTACTCCGCCTTTTCTTGACAATCTCTTTGCTAATGTGCTCTTTCCTGAGCCGACTATTCCTATTAAAATATTTAAAGTTTTCATATAAAAATTTTATCACACAATACTATCTTTGTCAATATTTGTCTTATATTTTGTTTATGGCAAAATTAGTTTCTTGTCTTATTAAAATAATATAAGTCTGCTCTTCTAAACCATCTTCCCATATAATTTTTAATTCAATCTTTCTGTTATTTTCATCTACAAGTGGATAAAATACTGCTTCTCTGCTCTTTTCATTATTAATTTGCCTAAAAAACTTTCCACCAATAATCTTCTCGTCTCCTATTGTTGCACTGCCCGAACTAAAATCTTTTACAGAACTTGGAGCAATTAATTTTATCCCCACTCTATTGCCAGCCTTATTAAAACCTCGTGCAATATCTTCATCATAGTATTCTACTGTTTCGCCCAAGCCACCAAAAGTCGCAACATGAGTGGCACTATCATAGTTAAATGATAATTTACCACCAATATTTTGGTCATCTCTTTGAATAGATGAATAATCAATACTCTTGTCTTTACAACCTACAAAAAATAAGGTTAGCAAAATTAAAAAAATAGTCTCAAATAATCTTACGTATCTCATAATAACTCCATATTCTTAGATTACCCAAAATCAAATTTTTTATCTAAAATATTTTTCCCGTATTTATCATATTTTTCTATAATTTTTTTGTTTTTTTTGATAAATTCTTATACTTTTCATCGTTTATATCTTTATACTCTTTATCAGTAGTAATTGAACATTCTTCTCTTTCAAGCGTCATCTGAATCTTTAAAACATCTGACCTTTTTATTGAAAATTTTGAAAACATCATAATTGCAAGAGATAAAAAAATCGTGCACCCAAAAAATACTATAAGACCAAGACCATTCTGAACAGACATAGCTTGAACTGGCATAGTAGAATCAAACTTTATAAAGTCTAACATAAATCCTATTATTAAAAGTGCAACAGAATTTGCAAGATTATAACTAAAAGTGAAATATCCTGTGTATGCCCCTGCATTATTTTGCCCTGTTTTAAATATCTCTAAAGTTACACAATCCGCATACATTGAAAATGGTAAGGAATACATAGCACCGGCACCTATTCCACACAAAACAAGACATGGCAGTGCGATAAAAAACATCATTTGAGTGCTTATAAACTCTCTAAACAAAAATGTTATAATAGTTAGAAATATCCCAAAAACTATTGTTGAAAGAGAAATTATTAATGCTCTTTTTTTATCCATTCTTTTTGAAAGATAAACCCATAATGGTTGTGATGCTATCGCTCCTCCAAAGAGTGCTATTAATACCATGGATATTTGTGTTGAAGAAAAATGGTAGCAATATGTGAAAAGATGCATACCTACTGAAGTTAGAAAAGCTGATGCTATGGTTGCAAAGGAGTATCCTAGAATAACCATTCTAAAATCTTTCTTTTTTAATATATTAAAATAGCCTGACAGAAGTTTTGAAAAATCAAACTTCTCTTTTTGTATTTGCGTGCTATATATATTATATTTATGAACATGATGAAGGCATGAAAATATCATGATGAGCCCAAAGAATATTAAAAGCGATGAATTTATGCAGGCAATTTTGATATACCCCTCTTGAGTGTATTCTTGTTGAACCCCAATTGAAATTGATGACATAAAAAAATACATTAGTATACTTGGTAAAATCATGCCTATTATATTAAAGACTGTTTTAAAACTTTGCACTTTTGATTGTTCATTATAATCTGGTGCTATATCTATAGCAAGTGCTGAAAATGGAGTTCCATAACAGGTATTTGCAGTTTCAATTGCAAGCATTCCAAAAAGAAGCCACAAAAATTTCCCTATTTCTGAAAAAGATGCTGGCATAGACCATATACAAATATTTAAAAAAGCTATCACAAAAATACCGAAGAACATGAAGCCAAGACGTTTCCCAAAGAATCTGTTTCTCGTGTTGTCTGATAGATAACCCACTAGTGGGTCGCTAACTCCGTCCCATAAAGATGATATTGCAATCGCAATACCAACTAGTGAACCTGAAATTCCCATTACTGCTGTTGCAAAAAACATTATAAAACTATTTAATGTTTGCGACATTGAACTATAGCCAAGTCCACCTATTCCATAACAAAATTTTGTTCTAAACTTTAAATTTGCTTTCACTAAATTAATCTATGCAGGTTTCATTTTTTTTAGCACGTGAAAATTTGTTTTATTACCTTATGGCTTTTAAAAATGATTGTGCGGGAGTTACTCTATGCTTTTTGATAAAGTTTGTGCGGTGTATAAGAGCGGCGACCGCTCGCTTTTTGCGAGAAAAAAAGAGAAGTGAAAAACTTCTCTTTTTAAATTTTAAAATGCATTTTAAAATTTTGTCGCCGCCTCTATTTATAGTTATTCTTCCTCTTCGTCATCACTTAATGATTGCTCCTCGCTTTCTTCAATAGGTTTTGGATAAAGAAGCTGTTTTGCAATTTCAAACCTTGACAAGTTATATAGTGCAATCTCACTTATTTGTCTGTCAATAGTCTTTAATATCTCGTCATTTTCAGGGCTAGAGTCAGCTGGAAGTTGCAAAGTTATGCCTGAACTTTTTACTTTTTTCCCAGTTTTTATATCCTTGTATAATGTTTCTTCAAAAAACATAGCAGCACGATAACCACTTCCGCAAATTATTTTGTATTTTGTGGCACTTATATCAATTTCTATTTTAGGAATTGTTTTTTGAACAAAAGCATCAAGGTCAACTGTAAATTGTGTTGTAAAAGAACTTTCAATTGCCTGTGTAATCTGCAACGAATAATCCTTAGGCTCTTCATCTTTTCCGATAGTGCCTAAATTATATTTTTTGCTTGGTCTTTTAAGCTCTCCTTTTAAAGAACTTAACTTGTTTACCTGCAAGAAGATTTTTCCATTTTCAATTAGTTTTGATATAACAATTCCAGAATCAGACAAAAGGTCATCAGGCATATCATAAATTATTTCTTTTGATTTAACTTTCCCTTGATTTTCAAAACGATAAAACTTAAGTATGCTTACAAATTTTTTTATAATGTCTTTAAATTCTGCAAGACCAAGAATAACAAAATGATACCTTCTTGTGTTGTCTAATTCAAGTTTGTTGTTTTCTTCCATACTTCTCTCCTAATAAATTTATATTTATATAATACAATTTTTGAAAATAAAAATCAAACGTTTAATACCTTTTTTAATGTGGAATAATTAAAAATGGAGGAATATATATGAATTTTAATGAAAGTAAAACAAAAGAAAACTTAGCAAGAGCATTTGCTGGACTATGTCAAGATGGAGCAAGGTATCAATTTATTGCTAAAAGTGCCTTTAGTGAAGGTTATGCTTATATATCTGATTTAATGCTAAGATTTGCAAAAAATAAGATGGCTCATGCATCTACTATTTATCGCACTATGATTGAAAAAATTAATAAAACAAAAGATAATGTTAATATTGAAGCGGGCTACCCCTTTGAGGACCACATTTTAAAAACAAGCTTACTTGATTCTGCTGAAATTGAAGAATATCAATCAAAAAATGTATATCCGCATTTTGCAAAGATTGCAAAAGATGAAGGATTTTTAGATATTGAAAAGTATTTTACTCTTATAAGCAAAATTGGAAAAGAAAATACTTTAAAACTTAGATTCTTAGCGGAAAAATTTGAAAGTAAGAGTCTTTATAAACGAGCTCAAAAAACAAAATGGATTTGCTCTAATTGCGGACACAGTGAAGAGAGTAAACAAGCTTGGGAAAATTGCCCTTTATGTGGTTATCCTAAAGGTTATGTTGTTATAGCTAAAGATAATAAAATAAAATGAATCCAAAAACTATGTGAGTATAAAATAAAAAACACATTATAAGAACATGAAATAAATCTCTTGAAGTGATTAACTTTTAGCTTTATTTCAATAAACTATAATGTGTTTTTATTTTTTAGCTGTTAGCCCACTCTTGAATAAGTTCTATTGTTGCTGGCTCTCCACCCTGTGCCAGCCATGATAAGGTGCTTGGCACTGGTGCTAACATTCCTGATAAGTATACATA
>CALVPQ010000019.1 GCA_944351415.1 uncultured Clostridia bacterium
AAAGGAAATAGTTAATGATAAGAGCGAAGGCGAGTATACCGGTTCAAATGTAGTGCTAAGTGCAAGCACAGGAGAAGGGACAAGCACAACAATCTTTACAATAACCTTTTCACTTTCATCAAAAGACAATTCTCTTACAGATGTAAACTTTGGTTACATAATAAATCTCTTCGACGTAAGCCATGTTTCAATAGTAACAGCAGAAACAAATAATGAAACTTTAGGCACTGTAACAGGTAGTGGAGAATTTAAGTTTGGAGAAGAGGTCACACTAACAGCTGACTTTACAGAGAATGCCGAGGCAGACTTTTTAGGTTGGAGAGCGGGTAGTGAAACAGGAGAACTTGTTTCAACACTTCCAGAATATACTTTCATTTTTGATGGAAATTCATCAACTTCATATTATGCCATGTTCAGTGAACCAAATGCATATTTAACTTATGATAGTTTTTCTGATATAAATAACACAGCAAGACTTCGCAGTTGCAGTGCAGGAGCAACTGATATAATTATCCCGTCAACAATCTATAGAGCAGGCTCTACATATTCAGTCACATCTATGTATAGTGGCAGTTTGTTATTATTTAGTGGAATATTTTATCAAGCACGTTCAACTTTACAAAGTGTTTCACTTCCAGAGACCATAACAAGTTTACCTAATTATGCTTTTTCTGGTTGTAGTAAGCTTACAAGTATAACAATACCATCTAGTGTAACTCGTATAGGTTCTTTTGCTTTCAATTTTTGTATCGGACTTGAAGAAACGAACTATTTAGGAACAATAGCTGAATGGTGTGCAATAGATTTTGTTGCTGGCTTTAATTCTAACCCAATTTCTACAACAGAAACATTTTTTATACAAGGTGAAGAACTCACAACATTAGAAATACCAGAAGGAGTAACAAATATTTGTGATTATGCGTTTTATAGTTACAGTGGACTTACAAGTGTAAGTTTTCCAAGCACTTTAATTAGTATCGGTGCTTCTGCTTTTTATGGGTGTAGTGGAATTATAGAAAAGCTAGAAATACCAGAAGGAGTAACAAGTATAGGTGCTTCTGCTTTCTATAGTTGCAGCAAACTTACAAGCATAAGTTTACCAAACACTTTAACAAGTATTAATGAAAATGCATTCTATAATTGCGATGGCCTTACAAATATAAGCTTGCCAAACTCCTTGACTAGTATAGGTGCTTCTGCTTTTAGTTCTTGCAGTAATCTTGAAGGTATAATAATGCAAACAGGAAACACAAAATATTATAGTGTGGAGAATTGTTTAATAGAAACTAGTAGTAAAACACTTATTTTAGGTTGCAAAAATTCAGTTATACCAAGTGATGGAAGTGTAACAAGTATTGGCGAAGATGCTTTCTATGGTTGCAGCGGACTCACAAGTATAAGACTACCAAATACTTTAACAAATATCGGTGCTTCTGCTTTCAGTTTTAGCGGTCTTATAAGCATAAACCTACCAAATTCTTTAATAAGTATCGGCGACTCTGCTTTCAGTTATTGCGATGAGCTTGCAGGAGAGTTAGAAATACCAGAAGGAGTAACAAGTATAGGTTCTGCTGCTTTTAATGGTTGCGATAAACTTGCAGGTGTAAGTTTTCCAAGCACCTTAACAAGTATTAGAGAAAATACATTTTATAATTGTGATGGGTTTACAAACATAAACCTGCCAAACTCTTTGACAAGTATAAGTGCTTCTGCTTTCAGTTCTTGCAGTAATCTTGAAAGTATAGTAATGCAAACAGGAAATACAAAATATCATAGTGCAGGAAACTGTTTAATGGAAACAACAAGCAAAACACTTATTTTAGGTTGTAAAAATTCAGTTATACCAAGTGATGGAAGTGTGACAAGTATTGGTGAAAATGCTTTCTATGGTTGTAGTGGACTTATAAGTATAACCATTCCAGAAGGAGTAACAAGTATTGGCGAAGATGCTTTCTATTATTGTAGAAGTATTGAAAGTGTAACTTTGCCAAACACTTTAACAAATATAGGCGAAGAAGCTTTCCGTGATTGCAGTGGACTTACAAGTATAACATTGTCAAGCAACTTAACAACTATAGGTAACTATGCTTTTTATGGTTGCAGCGAACTTACAAGTATAACAATCCCATCAAGAGTAACAAGTATTGGAAGTTCCACTTTTGATGATTGCACTAATCTTGCGACGGTATATATTGATAGCTCGACAATAGCAAATGGAATAACAAGTTCTTTATCTTATGGATATTTAACACAAAATGCCACGACATTATATATTAAAGATACAATTACAGTTACAACACCACCAAGTGGGTGGGTTGTTGACTCCACAGGTAGCGGTCAAGTTGATGGCTATGTTAAATATATAGAAGCTTAGATTAAACAAAAGACTCTCAAGTTTTTGAAAGTAAACTCCTAAAGGGTGTTTCACTTTTAGGGCTTACTTCATTTTAACGAGAGTCTTTTTTTATATCTATTAGATAAATACCATTCTTAATAATACTAAAAAGTCATTTAAAAATTTTTTTAAATTTTTTTTATTTTTTGGCAAAAATAGTTGACTATTTTAAGAAAAGTGCATATAATAGTGCTAGCACTTAAATAATTAGAGTGCTAAAAATTATTAAAAGTCGAAAAGTTAGAGGTTGCTTAGGGTAATCTAAACTGCATAAAATCTATATTTAAAACTAAACTATTAAAGCTAGATAAACTTTTTTTTAGTTTAGTATTTAAAAATAATTTTTTTTGGGGCTAGATTAAAAAATATTTCAAATCAATTTTATTCAATATAGCTTAATTTAAAATTAATCATTTTATGCAAACGGAGAATTAGATGGAATTATCTGACCGCAAACAAAAAATCTTATGTATGGCTGTTGAAGAATACATTAAGGATTGTTCACCAATTACAAGTGGTGGAATTAAAGATGCAACTTCAATAGGCTGTTCAACTGCAACACTGAGAAGTGAGCTTAATGCACTTGAAGCTATGGGTTTTTTAAGACAACTTCACACATCTGGCGGACGTGTGCCTACAGCTCAAGGTTATCGCTATTATGTGGAACATTTACTAGAAAAATCAACGGCAAGTGATAAACAACTTGATGAAGTTAAAGAACTTATTTCTTCACGCACAAGCAGTTTAAACGAGATTGTTTCAGGAATTGCAAAAATTGTTTCAGAAGTTACCAATTATCCAACAGTTGTTATGCTAGACGGTGTTGAAAATTTAGTGCTTACTGATTTTAAAATCATACCCCTTCTTGAAGATAAAATCATGGTGCTAATTGGAACAATAGCAGGCTATATCAATCAAACACTTGATGTTAAGGCAACTGTTGAAGATTGTAATGATGCTTCAAATTATCTTACAAAACACTTCCGAGGTGAAACAATTGGCTTTATGTTTGATAATATTGACGAGCTTGAAGAAGGTATGTGCAGTGAAATTAAGGCTTTTGAAAATGTGGTAAGTTCACTTATAGATGGTCTAAAAAAACTGAATAGCCAAAAACTGTTGAATGTTAGACGCCATGGTAGTGCAAAACTTCTTGAAAATAAAAATGATGTTGAAGCTGCTAAAAAAGTTCTTGATGTGCTTGAAAATGAAAAAGAACTTTCAAATATGATGGAACTTGAAGGTAAGGGCGATATAGAAGTGACTGTTGCTGATGAAAATGATGCAAGTTGTTCTGTTGTTAAAGCCCCAATCGTATTTAAAGGTCATCAGCTTGCATCTATTGGTGTTATTGGTCCACAAAGAATGGACTATGCGGGTATAGCCTCTGCGTTAAAGGTTGTTATAGATAACCTAAACAACATAAAAGGAGAATAGATGTCACAATATTTTGATGAAGAAAATGCGTCAAGTCAATGTGACGAAAAAGAAAGTGCTTTTGAGCAAGAAAAAGCCTGCGATTGCGATAAAAATTGTGATTGTGATGGTGATTGCAGATGTAATGATAAAAACAAATGCTCAGAAGACTGCGATTGTGATAAAGAAAAATGCGAATGTCACAAAAACGAGTGCGAATGCGGAGATAATTGCGACTGCGAAAATAATAACTGCGGTTGCAAAGATGGCAAGGAATGTTCTTGTGGTGATAATTGCCAGTGTGAAGATTGCACTTGCGGTGATGACACTTGCAAAAAACAAGAAGATGATGAAAACTGTTCTTGCTGTGACCACGAACAAGATAAATCTATAGAGTATCTAAATCTTGCAAAGCAAATTCAAGCAGATTTTGATAATTTTAGACGTCATGCAGTGGAAGATATAAAACAAGCAAGACTTAGTGGACAATCATCAGTTATAGAAATTTTCTTACCATGTCTTGACACTTTTAAAGAAGCGAAAAAATCAATTACAGATGAAAATGTGCTTAAAGGTGTTGAGATGATTGAGAATAACATCAATAGCGCACTTGAAAAACTTGGGGTTGAAAAGATTGAATCTATTGGAGAAAAATATAACCCTCATATTCATAATGTTATTGCTGTTATGAAAGACGAAACAAAAGAAAATGATATTATACTTGATGAATATCAGGCTGGATATAAATTTAATGATAAAATTATTAGATATGCTAAAGTCATAGTCAATAAAAAGGAGGATTAAATTATGGGAAAAATTATTGGAATTGACTTAGGAACAACAAATTCGTGTGTTGCAGTTATGGAAGGTGGAAAACCAACCGTTATTGCAAATGCTGAAGGGGATAGAACAACACCTTCAGTTGTAGCTTACACAAAAGAAGGAGAAAGACTTGTTGGTAAAGTTGCTAAGCGTCAAGCTATAGTAAATGCTGAAAACACTGTTCAATCAATTAAACGTGAAATGGGAACAAATTATAAGGTTGCTCTCAATGGCAAGGAATATACACCACAAGAAATTTCAGCTATGATTCTTTCAAAATTAAAGGCTGATGCAGAAAGCTATTTGGGCGAAACAGTAAACCAAGCTGTTATCACAGTTCCTGCTTATTTTAATGACTCACAACGTCAAGCAACAAAAGACGCTGGTAAGATTGCAGGTCTTGATGTTCTTCGTATTATCAACGAACCTACAGCAGCAGCTCTTGCTTATGGGCTTGATAAAGGTGAGAATACAAACCAAAAGATTTTAGTTTATGACCTTGGTGGTGGAACATTCGATGTATCTATTCTTGAAATAGGTGATGGCGTGTTTGAAGTTCTTTCAACAAATGGTAACACTC
This sequence comes from uncultured Clostridia bacterium, assembly GCA_944351415.1. Taxonomy (GTDB): domain Bacteria; phylum Bacillota; class Clostridia; order Christensenellales; family UBA1242; genus Caccovivens. The sequence continues at coordinate 5,214 of CALVPQ010000019.1, forward strand.
GTCTTGGTGGAGATGATTTTGATAACAGAATTATAGACCTTCTTGTTGAAGAATTTAAGAGAACAAACAACATAGACCTATCTGCTGACAAACTTGCTATGCAGAGACTTAAGGAAGCTGCAGAAAAAGCTAAAATAGACCTTTCTGCAACACCAAAAACAACAATTTCTCTTCCATTTATTTCTGCTGATGCAACAGGTCCTAAACATTTGGAATATGAACTTACTCGTGCAAAATTCGACCAGATTACAGAAGACCTTGTTAAAGAAACAATTGATTGCACTGTAAGAGCTCTTGCTGATGCAAAACTTGATAAGAACCAAGTTGACAAAGTTATCTTAGTTGGTGGTTCAACACGTATTCCAGCAGTTCAAGATGCTGTTAAAGAATTTATTGGAAAAGAACCATACAAGGGTATCAACCCTGATGAATGTGTTGCAATTGGTGCTGCTATTCAAGCAGGTGTTCTTGGCGGAGAAGTTAAAGATGTTCTTCTTCTTGATGTAACTCCTCTTTCTCTTGGTATTGAAACTCTTGGTGGTGTGTTCACAAAACTTATTGAAAGAAACACAACAATACCTACAAGAAAATCTCAAGTATTCTCAACTGCAGTTGATAATCAACCAGCCGTAGATATTCACGTTCTTCAAGGTGAAAGAGAATTTGCTAATCAAAACAAAACCCTTGGAAGATTCCAACTTACTGATATTCCACCAGCACCAAGAGGGGTTCCACAAATTGAAGTTACATTTGATATTGATGCAAATGGTATAGTTAAAGTTTCTGCAAAAGACCTTGGAACAAATAAGGAACAAAATATCACAATCACAGCATCTTCAAACCTTAAGGAAGAAGACATTCAAAATGCTATCAAAGAGGCTGAAGCTCATGCTGAAGAAGATAAAAAACGTAAAGAGCTTGTTGAAACAAAGAATCAAGCAGATAATCTAGTTTATGGACTTGAAAAAATGCTTAAAGAAAATGGCGACAAACTTGCTGAGGACGATAAGAAAAAACTTCAAGATGCTATAGAAAAGGCAAAAACAGATATGGCAAGTGATAATATTGACACTGTAAAGAAAGCTATTGATGAACTTACAAATGTTTCAAATGGAATTGTAAGCAAGATGTATCAATCATCAAATCCAGGTGGAGCAACTGATGGCTCTCAAGGTAATAATGGGGATAATAGTTCTGACCCAGAAGTGGTTGTAGATGATGACAACAAATAATATAGTTCAGAAGAAAACTCTAATTATAGTTGATGTGCAAAAGGGGTTTATAACAGAAGGGAACAAACTTATGCTCGAAAATATCAATAAACTTCTTAGCTCATCAACTTTTGATAGAGTTATTGCAACAAGATTTGTCAATTTTCCTGGTAGCCAATATGAAAAATTTTTAAATTGGAACAAAATGTGTGAAAGCCCAGAGATTGACTTGGCATTTAATAAACCAGATAATTTAGAAATTATAGATAAAACTTCTTATGCTTTACCATTAGATTTTGCAAAAAGTTTGGAAAATGAAGGTGAAATCTATATTTGTGGTGCCGACTATGATGCCTGTGTTCTCGCAATAGGTTTTCAACTATTCGACGTGGGTGTTAGACCAATATTTATTAAAAGTTGTATTGGCACGGCAAACAAAAAGCCTTTACCTATAGAACAATTTGAAGAAATTGTGATAAGAAATTTTGGTAGTCAATCACTTATCAAGTAAAGGAGAAGTATGAAAACAAGAGATTATTTGAATAAAAAGGTAACTGTTAAAATGGATAGACCACTTGGAAGTAAACACCCAAAGCATGGTTTTATCTATCCTGTTAACTATGGTTATATACCTGGAACTATTTCAGGTGATGGAGAAGAACTTGATGCTTATGTGCTTGGGGAATTTCAACCACTTGAAAGTTTTGAAGGTGTTGTTAAGGCTATCATTCACAGAACAGACGATAATGATGATAAACTTGTTGTTATGAGTGATGATAAAAACTATACAAACGAGCAAATTCGTGCTTTAACTGAATTTCAGGAACGCTTTTTTAAAAGTGAAATAATAAGAGATTAATAGCTATAATATGAAAAGTAAAGCCTTAAAAAAGTAAAGGCAAATTAATAACAAAAAAATGATAAGATAAGGACGTTTATGGCAAATAAAGATTATTATTCAGTGCTTGGTGTTGATAAAAATGCAAGTGAAGATGAAATCAAGTCTGCCTATCGTAGACTTGCAAAGAAATATCACCCAGATCTTAATAAAACACCAGAAGCTGCAGAAAAATTTAAAGAAATAAATGAAGCATATAGTGTGCTTGGAGATGCAAAGAAAAGAGCAAATTATGACCAGTTCGGCTCAGCTGACGGCAATCCTTTTGGAGCTGGTGGTGGAGCAAGTGGTGGTTTTTCTGATTTCTTTGGTGGTGGCGGTGGTTTTTCTGATATTTTCTCCGACATCTTTTCTGCATTCGGTGGTAGTGGAAGAGCTGAAAGTAGAGGAAGAGAACGTGGACAGGATATTATTACTGCAATCAATCTTACTTTTGAAGAGGCATGTTTTGGGTGCGAAAAAAATATCACTATAGGAAAACTAGATAAATGCTCATCATGCAAAGGCACTGGAGCAAAAGATGGAAGGGAATTTTCAATATGTCCTGAATGTAATGGCACTGGCAGAGTTCGTTATCAACAAAACACACTTTTTGGAACAACTATAAGGGAAGCTGGCTGTCCTAAATGTAATGGCACAGGGAAAATTATTAAAGAAAAATGTTCAAGCTGTAATGGGAAGGGAGTTATAAGAACAAATAAAACCATCACTGTTAAATTCCCAGCCGGTATTGATAATGGTCAGACATTAAGAATGCGTGGCGAGGGGAATGCTCCTGCAGGTAGTGGTGTAAATGGCGACCTTAATATTAAAGTATCTGTAAGCCCTCACAAAATACTTGTAAGAAAAGGTAGTGACCTTTATATGGACTTATATATTCCGTTCACAACAGCAATCTTGGGTGGAAAGGTAGATATTCCAACCCTTGATGGCACTTACTCTTTGAATATTCCAGAACTTACTGCCAGCGGAACGGTTATAAGGCTAAAAAATAAAGGTGTCAAAGAACTCAATAGAGATGTTCATGGTGACCTTTTGGTCACAGTGAAAGCAGAGATGCCAAAAAGTCTTGATAAACAAGAGAAGGCAAAGCTTCAAGAACTTGCAAAGGATATAGGAGAAAATTCTTATACAAAATACACAAATTACCTCAAAAAAATGAAATAAATTGCTTTTAATGACATAAAAAATACATCTTACAATTTGCAAGATGTATTTTTTTTTATAATTAATAATTTAAATATATTTTTATTTTTAAATATTTTAAATAATTTTTAAATATTTTAAATAATTTTTAAATATTTTAAATAATTTTTAAATATTTTATTATTTTTATTGTTTTAAAAGTTTAACTTCTCCATTTCCAATAGGTTCAACTTTATCTTCTATAGAAAGCCCATTAATATACCTATATAACATTTTCCATACACCGCTATGGGAAACTATTAAAATGTTTTTATCGCTATTTTCAATTTCTTTGAAAAAAGCAATATTACGTTCATACAAATCTTGATAGCTTTCAGCATTATATTTGTGAGGGTCTGCCATAAAATCATCATATTCTTCTTTTGTGATTGTATCTTCTGCTCTGCCTGTGGCATCTCCAGCATTTTGTTCAAGAAGTCTATCATCTTCAATTATTTCAACATCATGATGTTTATTAATAATGTCGGCAGTAAGTCTTGCTCTTATTAAGGGAGAGGAATAGATAATATCTATTTTTTGGTCTTTCAGTTTTTCAGATGTCTCTTCTGATTGTTCTATCCCTTTTGAGTTTAAAGCTTCGTCAAGTTGTCCTTGAATAATGTGTTGCACATTACAATTTGTTTGACCATGCCTTACAAATAAAATCATATTTATTTCTCCTTAATAATAATTTTATTTAATTGAAATTTTTTATTTTTTTTTGATTTTATTGCTATTTTTTTAATTATTTGAGAAGATGCCAGCAAGTGTAAGTGAAGCCACCACTGCTGTATCACAACGGAGTATTCTTCTTCCAAGAGTAAAAGACTTGCCACCATGCTTTATAATATTTTTTGCTTCTTCTTCACTAAAACCACCTTCGTTGCCGATAACCACTGCAATATTTCTTTTGCCTTCCACAAATTTAGCTTCGAAATTCTGCTCTTTTTCATGTTCGTTTGGAAAAATTACACTTTCAAAATTTTTTATTTTTTCAAGCATTTTTTCAAAATCTATAATATCATGCACAACAGGAAGAATAGAGCGTTCACACTGTTTGCAGGCAGAAAGCACTTGTTGATTTACTCTTTCTCTTTTAAAGTCCTTTATCATAACACGACTGCTTTTAAAAAAATATATCTCGTTCACACCTAATTCTATTGCTTTGGGCAAAATGCTGTCGAAATATTCTTTTTTAGGCATCATCTGAAAAAGCACAATATTATTTTTAGGCAGTGCAGGGCATTTTTCTACTCTTTCTATATTAAGTTCGCAGCAGCTCTTTCCAAGTTTTGCTACTTTGCAATAGTAGTCGTTTTCATCATTTATTGAAGCTATCACTTCTTCACCTTCTTTCATTCTTAGAACCTTGCTAAGATGGAAGTATTCACTGTCTTCAATAATGATTTTCCCATTTTCTGCTCGACCAAAGAATCTTCTCAATTTATGCTCCTATTAGGCCTATTATATCAAAATAGAGTTTGAATTCAAAGGAATTTGCAATTTTTCTTATAAACTTGACATAATAAAATAAAATTTTTATACTATTTCAAAAGAAGGTGTAAGTATGTTTGAAAAAGAGTTTAAAATTTTAAAAAAGGCTGTCTTATATGCTGGTAAGCATATTTTTTTAAAGGGAGCTGGCGAGAAAAAATCAAAGGGTAATTTTGATTACGTTACAGACAAAGATATTGCCTGTGAGAAAAAACTTATTGATACTATAAAAAAGTATTTTCCAGAGGATAATATTGTAAGTGAAGAGAGTAACTCTAAAAATGCCCTTAAAGATAGAAGCTGGATTATTGACCCTATAGACGGAACTCTCAACTATATGAATGGTCTAAAAGATTATTGTATTCAACTTGCATTTTATGCACAAGATAAAATACAATTTTCTTTTATCTATGTTCCTTTTGAAAAAGAATTTTATTATGCAATAAATGGAAAAGGTGCATATCTAAATGGGAAAAGACTTGTTGTAGACAAGAAAAAAAATATTCAAGAATGCATGATGGCTGTATGTGTTACTAAAAATAATAAAGTGCTTCAGCTTACACATAACCTTTTGGGGGCTTTAAGTGATAGAATTTTAACTGAAAGAATACTTGGCAGTTATGGTTGTGCAACAGCAATGACTGCAGCTGGTAATTTTGGAATCTTTGCTGATATTTCACTTGATATTCATTTATGGGATTGTATGCCAGGAGAACTAATATGCCAAGAAGCAGGGTTAACCGTGGTTCGAGACAAATACAAAGATTATGAATATAGTGTTATCTCAGTTTCAGAAGAAATAAACAACACTATTATAGAAGAGCTGAAAAATCAGATTGAATTAATGGAATAAGCAATGTAAAAATTAAGCGACTTAATTTAATTTAAGTCGCTTTTTTATAGAATTTTGACAAAATATTTTAAATATTTTAAATTTTTTGTTTGTTTTTTATAATTTTAAATATTTTTTATAAAATTTTATTTGTATTTTTATTTAGCATATATCCCGCCAAGAAAAATAGTGCATTTTGTGGGATACACGTTTTGCATGGCTCATAACAGCATGAAAAATTATTGCAAGGATAGGGTGGTTGAAAATTGCCTCTATTACAAGGATACCCACAAGGCTCTGGCGGACAATTAAAAGGCGGACAGCTTGTTTGCCAACACCCACTTTGAAAACAGCCATTATCACAAGGGCATCTACAAAGGTCTATGTAGCTACCCAACCTATAGCTTGTATTGATAATCATATTTACTCCTTAAATATTTTATTCTCTTTTTAATAAAATCTTAAACATTAGTCTTTTTTTGTTTTTTCTTTAATAAATTATTTTAGTGAAAAATTCATTAGCGACAATTTTTGCCATTCTAGGCACGGTAATAGGTTCTGGATTTATAAGTGGCAAGGAGATTACGGTATTTTTTACTAGGTTCGGAATTTTTTCTTTTCCGTGCATTTTTCTTTCTTTTTTTATTTTTTGGGGACTTTTTTACTTAGTTTTAGAAAAAGGTAGTTTTGCTTTAGAAAAACTTAAACATTCAAAATTTTCCTTTGTGATAAGCTTGGTTATATCCACAATATTTTCTTCGGCAATGTTTGCCGGAACTACTAATTTATTAAATTTTAACAACAATTTTATAAATTTTTTGATTTTTGGCTTGATTTTGATACTTTGCTTTATAATTTATAGAAAAGGAATAAAATTTCTAAATAAATTGAATTATTTTTTAGTTCCTTTTATGCTTATAGTTTTATTTATTATACTTACAAGCAATTTATCTTTTGAAGCTATAACAATTTCAAAGCCTTCTTATGGCGGGCTTTCTTTTTTCTATTGTCTACTTTATTGTTTGCTTAACACATCAAATGGTTGTGTGCTGATAGCCAAGTTTTCTTCCAGTCTTACAAAAAGACAAAAAGCACGAGTATCATTTTTATCTGCACTCGTGTTTATGCTTATTCTTCTATTTGCAAACGTTGTTTTGCTCAAGTCTTCTTTTGATGAAAGCATGCCATTACTTTCTGTTTTATCAGGTTGGCAAGGTGCTATCATGCTTGTGATTATATTTATAGGTTGCATTACAACACTATTTTCACTTGTGTTTACATCTTCTTTTATGATGCGAGGGCTGTGCAATAATGAATTTTTTGTTTTTTTTATAAGTCTAATAGTGCCGTTATTTTGCAGTCTACTTGGATTTAACTTTATTGTAACCGAACTATATCCAATTTCAAGTATTCTTGGAGCAATAATTCTTGCAGATTTATTTTTTATACCTTTTTTCAAGCGGACTGACAATAAGATACATTCCAGCGGCAAGTATACAAAGTAGCGTTATGCTTGCCATAACTATATCAAGTTTAAGAATTTGACTTCCGTAGTTGATAAGATAGCCAAGTCCAGCTTTACTTGAAAGGTATTCTCCCATAATAGTTCCAACCCAGCTCATGCCAACATTAATTTTAAGAACTGAAACAAATTCAGGCAGAGCGTGTGGCAGAATAAGTTTAAAAAGAATTTGAAATTTATTAGCATGCATTGATTTCATAAGAAGCACTTTATCACTATCTATTGAAATGAATGCATTAAGCATGGAAATTGTTGTGATAACAATACATATAAGCACGCACATAACGATTGTTGCACCTGTGCCAGAGCCTACCCAAAAGATAATCATAGGGCCAAGAGCAATCTTAGGCAAACTATTCAAAATGATAAGGTAAGGTTCCATAATTTTTCTAAGTCTTTCACTCCACCATAGAAGTATGGCAATAGTCACACCGAGTATTGTGGCTATAATGAAGCCTATAATAGTTTCATAGAGCGAAGTCCATATATGAAGCCAAAGTTCTCCACCTTTTGCAAGGTCAATAATTGTGGTCACAATTCTAGAAGGGCTTGAGAAGAAAAATGGGTCAATAACACCAGTGTCAGCAAGAAGTTGCCAAATCCCTATAAAGCAAACAAAGATTGCAATTTGTCCTAGAAGCACCCAAGCTTTATCTTTTTTAAGTCTTTTAAGGTAATCTCTTCTAGCTTTAGAGTAAAATTTTGTAGTTTTGCATTTTCTAGGTTTCATCAGACAAGATTTCTCCAAATCATTTCAAAATATTTGCCAAATTCTTCGTCTTCTCTTTTTAGAAGTGGAGAGCTGCCTTGAAAGGAAATATCTACCACTTTTTTAACACTTGCCGGTCTTTTTGTTAGTATGATAATTCTGTCAGACATACTTAATGCTTCTGAAATATCGTGTGTAACAAGAAGTGCTGTTTTTTGTTCACTTTTTATAATATCGTAAACGTCATCACACACTTTAAGCCTTGTTTGAAAGTCGAGTGCGGAAAATGGTTCATCAAGAAGTAGAAGTTTAGGTTCAAGAACAAGTGTGCGTATAAGTGCAACACGTTGACGCATACCACCACTAAGTTGCCGAGGCTTTTTATTTTTAAAGTTGTAGAGGTCATATTTTTTTAATAATTCTTCTGCAAAAGCAAGTTTTTCAGGGTCTTTGTGTTTTTTTTGAAGTTCTAGCCCTAAAATAATATTTTGCCATATTGTTCGCCATTCAAAAAGATGGTCTCGTTGAAACATATATCCAATTCGGCTGTCATTTTTTTGGATTGGCTTTCCGTTTAAAATAATCTCACCTTCAGACGGGGAGAGAAGCCCAGCGGTTAGTGAAAGGATTGTGGTTTTACCACAACCACTAGGTCCAACAATAGAAGAAAAAGTTTTTTCTTGAACAGAAAAAGTAACATTTTCTAGTGCATTTATTTCACTTTCTTTTGTTTGATAGAAGTATTTCACTTTTTTAAATTCAAGAAGATTTGTCATTTGTTTAACCCCTACAATATCAGTTTAGCAAATAAAACAAAAAGTGTGACTAATTTAAAAAAAATGGCAGTCAGTGTTGAAAAACAGAGGGTAATGGAAATATAATCTTGGCAAAGGTTGCGAAAAAGAAAGGAGCAAAAGAGCTGTGGAAGATGAAGACAAGATTAAAAAGGCTCTACTTAAAAAAGCTCTTGGATACAATGTTAATGAAACTGTGGAAGAATATAGTTTCACAGATGGCGAGCCGGTATTAAGCAAGCGTAAAGTAACAAGCAAGCACTATAGTCCAGATATATCTGCAGTTAAATTGCTACTTGAGCGATATTATCAAACTTATGAAAGTCAGGTAATGCTTATGAGTGATGACGAGCTTTTAAAAGAAGAAGAGCGCCTTTTAAAAATAATAAAGAAGGAGAGAAAAAGTGGAGATAACAAAGTGTAAACATTTAGTAAAATGCGACTTTTATGGTTGCAATAACATAGCAAAATACAGTTTTTCCACAAAAGGCATTATCAAAAGGGATTTATGTTTTTGTGAAGAATGTTTGAAGGGTATGTATGAAGCTATTGGAAAAATGCAAGTGCCTAAAGGGCTTGAAAGTCCATTTAGATTAAACAAGAAAACAAGGAAGGAAAGAATATGAAAAAGAATAAGGATAAAATTATGGAAGATAGAGCAGTTGTAAAAGAAGTTATTGAAGATTTTAAACGTAGAGCAGAAGAACGAAGAAGTTTTGACCTAATATGGAAAATTAATATGAATTTTCTTATGGGAAATCAATATTGTTCTGTTGGCTACGGCGGTCAGCTTGAAGAAAATGACAGACAATTTTTTTGGCAAGAGCGAGAAGTCTACAACCATATTGCGCCAATTTTTGATATAAGATTTGCAAAGCTTTCGAGAATTAAGCCTGAAATTAATGTTCTGCCAGCAAGTAACGACGAAAGAGATAAGCAAACGGCAAAGGTATCAAAGAAAATATATAAATCACTGAAGAACAAACTTGAAATAGAAAATAAAGTAAGCCAAGGAATAAAGTGGTCGGAAGTTTGTGGAACAGTGTTTTATAAAGTCACTTGGAATCCAAATCTTGGGCAAGTTGTGGGAATAGATGAAAATGGTGGAAAGGTAAGAAGTGGTGAAGTTGAATTTTCTGTTGTCAGCCCTTTTGAAATCTATCCAGATAGTGCCGTTAATGAAAGTTTAAAAGATTGTCAAAGCATAATTCATGCAAAGGCTTATAGCACATCACAAATAAAAAGTATGTTTGGGGTTGATGTTAAGGGTGAAAAAATAAATACATTTTCACTTGATAATGTCAGTGTTGGTGTTGGTGGACTTGGGTTCAATGGCACCGTGCCAAAGATAATTGATGCCGTTAAAGAAGACAGTGCAATCGTGATTGAACGCTATCAAAGACCAGATGCTGTTTACCCAGAAGGAAGGCTTACAATAGTTGCAGGTGACAAACTTGTCTATGATGATGTTTTGCCATTTATTTGCGGAGAAGATAAAACAAGGGATTTCCCTTTTGTCAAACAAACAAGTATAGAAGAACCAGGTTGCTTTTGGGGAACTAGTGTGATTGAAAGACTTGTGCCTGTTCAAAGAGCATATAATGCGGTTAAGAATAGAAAACATGAGTTTATAAACAGGCTTTCTCTTGGTGTATTGTCTGTTGAAGATGGCTCAGTTGACCTTGATAACCTTGAAGATGAAGGGTTATGTCCAGGTAAAGTGCTTGTGTATAGACAGGGTTCAAGCGAACCAAAATATCTTCAAAGTGAAAGTTTGCCTTCAGGTCTTAGCGATGAAGAAAATAATCTTCTTGAAGAGTTTAATAAGATTAGTGGCGTTAATGACCTTGTTAGTGCAAGCAATATTTCATCAAATATAAGCGGAAATGCTTTAGAGCTTTTAATATCCCAAGATGAAACAAGACTTAATGCCTCAATAGAGAGTATAAAATTTGCAGTCAAAGATATTGCAAAGAAAATTCTTAAACTTTATAAGCAATATGCAATTTTCCCAAGAATAGCAAAAATTATTGGAGAAAATGGACAAATTGAAATGTTTTATTTTTCGTCATCAGATATAACAAGCGACGATATTGAACTTGAGAACCAAACAGATGGCTCACAAACACTTGCCCAAAGAAGAGAAATGTTATTCACTTTACTTGATAAAGGGCTTCTCTACGACGAAGATGGAAAACTTTCCAACAGAATGAAGTGTAAAATTCTTGAGATGCTAGGGCTTGGAATTTGGGAAAATGCCCAGGACGTCAAAGAACTACACATAAAGAAAGCAGGCAATGAAAATTTAAAGATGCTTGATGGTATCAGTTGCAAAACAAGCGAAATTGATGATGACAACCTACATCTCAACGAACACATAGCCTTCATGCTCGGTGAAGACTTTGAAAAGCGAAAACTTGAAAATTCAAATATTGAAAAACTATTTTTAGAGCATATTCATGCTCATAAGAGAAATTTGGAGGATTAATATGGAAGAATTACGAGAACAACCAACAATGGAACCGGCAACGACTTTAGATAAAGTAGACGAAAATAGGGCTGTGAGTGATGTTGGCTCTCAGGACCTTGGTAAATTCAAATCGCCACAAGCACTGCTTGATGCATATAACAACTTGCAGGCAGAATTTACAAGGAAAAGTCAGCTTCTAAGTCAGCTTCAAAAAGATAAAATTGACAGCGAAAAACTGCAAGAGCAAGAAAATTTTGACAATGAAAAAGAAAAATCTATAAAAAAACAAGAGAATTTCATAGAATTAGAAGAAAGTTCACAAGAAAAGAAAGAAACACAAAATACCGAAAAAAAAGAAACAAAATTTCATGAACAAAATTCTGCCGTGCAGTTAGGTGACGACCAAGAACAAGAGCTTAGCCAATTCCTTTTAGAAAGGCCAGAAGCTACGAAGTATGCTGAAGAGATAAAAAGTTATCTGGAAAGCAAAACAAATAATAATCCATTTGAGAACGCCTTAGCAAATGTGATTCTAAGTCATATAAAAACAAAAAAGATGGGCGACCCGATAATTGATGAGTATGTTTTATCAAACGAGCAGATAAAAAATAAAATTATAGAAAACTACCTAAGCGAGCTTTCAAAACAAAAGCCACCTTTGGTCATGTCTTCACAGGGCGGTGAAAGGGTGTCGGGAGTTCTTCCTGACAGCCCTAAAACACTTGCTGAAGCTAAAAAAATTGTAAACAATATGTTTAGCTAAAAATTAAATAATTTTATAAAAATAAGTTAAATTCGACAATTTTATTATAAAAAAACATCAAAAAACATCAATTTTTAGGAAAACTAAGTAAAAAGGAGAAGAAAATGGTTACATTACAAACAGCTGAAAATGCGTTAAAAAATGTATATCTTGGAGTTGTTGCAAACCAACTCAACACAAACGCAAATCCTCTTCTTGCTAGAATTAAACATTCAAGCAAAGATGTGTGGGGCAAAGAAATAAGAAAACTTGCACCATTCGGAATAAATGGCGGAATTGGTGCAGGAAGTGAAGATGGGGCTCTTCCAGTATCATCAGGGAATGGTTATGTGCAATTTGTTGCAGAGCTTAAAAACCTTTATGGTAAGATTGAACTTTCTGATAAGGCAATCAGAGCATCAGCAAATGATATTGGTGCTTTTGTAAATCTCTTATCAGACGAAATGGAAGGACTGGTAAAAGCAAGTTCATTTAATCTTGGAAGAATGTTGTATGGCGATGGAACAGGGCTTCTTGCCACAGCTTCATCTCAAAGCACGAAAACTGTTACCTGTGATAAGGTTAACAATTTGATTGAAGGAATGCTTGTTGACATATACAATGGAACAAACAAGGTTAACACAGCACCATTAAAAATTACTTATGTTGACAGAGTGAATAAAACTTTCACCTACGAATCATCAGCCGATGTTACAATATCAAACGGCTATAAAGTTTATGTTCAAGGTTCAAAGGATTATGAAATCACAGGGCTTGGCAAGATTTTTGACTCAACTCAAACTTCAATCTATGGGGTAAGCAAAACAGATTATCCTTGGCTTAAACCATACACAAGCACAACTGCAACTGAAATATCAGACATTTTAATTCAACAGGCAGTAGACTTTCTTGATATGAATGTTGACTCTCAAATTAACTTTATCACTTGTTCAAGTCAAGTTCGTCGTGCATATCAGGAATATCTTGGTGCTTATAGAAGAAATGTAGACATCACTGAACTTGAAGGTGGTTATAAAACAATCACACACAATGGCATACCTGTTGTTGCAGATAGATTTGTTGATGACGACACAATGTATCTATTAAACACAAACGATTTCTGCCTTCATGAATTATGTGATTGGAAATGGCTTGAAGGGGAAGACGGAAGAATTTTAAGACAAAATCAAGGTTATCCAACTTATAGTGCAACACTTGTGAAATATGCAGAACTTATTTGCGATAAGCCATGTGGACAAGCCAAGATTTCTGGCATAAAATCAACAGTAACAAATCCATTTACCCCATCAACTTCAGGAAGCACAGACAGTCAGGGCTAAGATAGATAGAAGTAGAATTTAGAGAAGAAGGCAGAAAATTTGATATTTTTTGCCTTTTTTATCTATTTTTTCAACATTTTGGAGGTTATTTTGAAAAATTATCTTGAAATAAATGATGATGTATACTTTATATCTCAACGAATAAAAGAACTTGATAGAAGCTATCACATATTATACAATTTAACACGTCACTGCTATGAGGTGCATTCTTTTGAGCAGAGAGATGGCTATTGTTTTACAGTGCCTTTTCAAGAACTAGACGAGCGAACACTTCAATTTGCACACAAAACTAGAAGAGAAAACCAAGACAAAATAATCAAAGAAATTGAAAAAAATAATGAAGATTTATATAAAAAACAACTAAAAGAACAAGTAAAAATGTTGAAGGAGGCAATATATGTTAGTGAAAGACATTATAATCCTGGCTTGTGATTTCACAGAAAATCAAAGCTTAGGTAAGGCACTAGAAGAAAACAGCTCTCTTACAGCCGAGCAAACCTTGGTTTGTGATAGCCTTGTAAAATGTTTCAACTTGGTTAACAGTGAAATAGCCAGCGACTACATACCAATTTTAAAAAATGAAGAAATAAAACCAACTGATTTTAAGATAAATTTCAGTGAATTTTCAAGTTCTCCATATCAAATAGTTTCAGTTAAAGATAAAAACGGAAGAAATGTAAGGTTCAAGGTATTTGACAGCTACATAATGGCATTTGCAAACATCGTTAATGTGACATACACAACTTTGCCAAGTGCGATGGCACTAACAAGCGAGTTTGCAACGGTATTGCCAGAGCGGGTATATGCTTATGGTGTTGCACGAGAATTTTATTTTCAACAAACCTTATTTGACGATGCTGATATTTGGGAAGAGCGGTTTAAAGATGCCCTTCAGGTGTTTAGCAGGAAGAAGAGCGATGTGGTTATGCCAAAGCGGAGGTGGCTATAATGTTTTACAGGAACCAATTAAAAACAAAAAGCACAAAAGAGAAAGAGTTTCAGTTTAACCTGCTTGAACAGTTGCCCAGTAATAAAAGCGACGATAAACAAGAGCTTGGAAGCACTAAAAAAGTATACAATTTTATCACTGAAAGTGGAGCATTACAAGCAGGGTATGGCTTTGAGGAGCTAAAAAGTCCGCAATCAAGCACAGACCTAGACACCGAAACAACGGTTTCTATACGTGGAGATGAAGTTAAGTCAATATGGCGTCTTAAATGGTATAATTATCTTAACGACACAAATTATTATTATCTTTTTTATTATAATGATGAGGGATATATTTGCTACGACAACCTATTTATGACCCGCTATGCAACAATAATTGTGCCAAACACTTTCACAGAAACCCCTTATGCCACCTATTATAGAAGCCAACAGCAAGATGCACTATTGCTTTCAGGGGAAGGGAACAATTTGATGGTGATAACAGGTTCAGGCATAGAGACAAGCAACAGCGCGCCACTAATTAAATCATGTTGTTCGCATTATGGAATGTTGTTTGCGGTAACGGCATCGGCAAGTAGCACCCTGGTATACACAACAGACCCAGAAATCACGAATTGGACGGACGAAAAAACAGCAGAGTTAGATTTTTCAGATGAGCGTGGCGACCTTAATAAGCTTATATCGTTTGACGATTATTTATATATATTCAGAGATTATGGAATAACAAAGCTATCAATATATAGCAGTGATAGTGAATTTTCAATAAATCATCAATATATGTCAGACAGTTATATTTATCCAAATTCTATAGCCCAGAGTGGCGATAATGTGTATTTTTTAGAGCGAACAGGGCTTAAGGTTTTTAATGGTTCAAGTGTGAATGATGTTGAAATAGAATGCATAGAGCTTATAAAAGCCTGCGACCAGTCTAAGTGCTGGGCAACTAGTTTTAACGGAAAGTATTATTTGGCTTGCAGATGTGATTTTCAAGACGATAAACAAATTGGTTGTGAAGGCTACACAAGTGGCTATATAAATAATGCACTGATTGTTTATGATTATCAAACAGAGCATATTGATATTGTTCGTGGGGTAGATATAAATCAAGTGCTTGCACTAAACAATCCGCTGAAAGCAAAACTTGTGGCTTGCTTTAATAATCAGTATAAGGGCAAAATTGGTCAGCTTACCCGTGATGGCAAACTTTTTGGCAATGCTCTTGAAAACTTATGGCAAAGCACAAAAAACGACCTAGGTTATCACGGACAGAAAAAAAGAATAAAAAATATAACAATAAAATCCTTAAGTGATGCCCTTCTTACAATTGAGTCAGAGTCTATGGCAAGAACCTATAACATAACAGGGAAACAAAATATTCAAAAAATAAGAACCAACGTTATTGGCAATGAATTTTCTGTGAAGATTGAAGCTCAAGGTGAAATAAATATTTCAAATATTGTGCTTACTGCGAGTGTTATTCAATGAAACTTATCTATAAAAATTATATAAAAACTATTCGGCTCGCCGAAATTGAATTAGAAGAAAAAATTTTCCAAGATGTTCTCAATATAACAAAAAAGGAGAATAATCAATGGACTTCTGGTCGGAATTTATAAAAAATATTATAAGTTATGGTGTTTTTGCTATGCTTTTTGTCTTTCTTCTTTTCTATCAACTTAAAGATAGTGCAAAACGTGAAGAGTCTTATAAAGACACAATAAACTCTCTCACCGAAAGCCTGGGTGTGCTTGAAGAGTTGAAAGACCAAGTTAGCGAACTTGTTGAACTTGTTAAAAGGAGAGAAAATGAAGAAATTTAAAACTTATGGCTTTTGGACTGCTCTCTCTGGGGCAGTTGTGATTTTTCTTAATGCCCTTGGTGATTGCTTTGGCTTCTCTGTTGATAACGAACTTGTTTCAGCTCTTATCATGGCTTTTGCTGGTGTGCTTGTTGTTCTTGGTGTTGTTTCTATGCCTGGGGATAACTCTAGTGAAGCTGAAACAGGGGAAGAACAAGAAGAAAATCTTTCTGACACACAAGATAATAACGAAAATAACAAAGAAGAAAATATAGATAATGCAGAAGATGAAGAAAATTCTTCAGACTAAAAAATATAAAACGGCAAGAAAGGCAGGCATTCCGCCTGCAAAAAAAGTGTGAACCGCTTTTTTAAAGAGCCTGCAGAAAGTTTTTCCGCAGGCTCTCTTTCTTGCCGTTTTTTTTATAAACTTAAAAACTTGCTTTTTTTCCTTGAAAGTTCTTTTTATATATATTGTTATATTATATATTATATATTTATATATATTTTATAGTGTAGTGAAATATTGGGGGCTATGTGCTAGCAAAATTTTATCAAATAAAATTTTGTAAATTCTGCCGAATTTCACGTGCTTCGCCCGTTCTATCACATAGCCTTTTTTAAATCGGAATAAACCAATCTAACCTAGCCTTTATTTTAAAACCCTTTTTTTATGTGGAATAATATTTTATCAATCTCTTTCACATTTATCTAAGCTTTAACATAGAAAGTTGTTGTGAAACTAAAAATTATATATTTTTTTAAAAAAAATTGCAAAAATCATTATAAATAAAATTGATATTATGTTATACTGAAAATAGTTAAAAAGTCGCAACTAGAATTATTTATAGCTTATTTTATATATACTTTTCAAACACCCTGCCTATATATTTTTTTGAAAAAACTATTGATTTTTATTCGTTATGTGCTATAATATGGGTAGAGGGAGAAAAGAACTATGAAGAAAGAAATTAAGGAGAATGGTGCTGTGAAATCAACAAAACCATGTAGAATGAAATTTTTTAAGAGAGTTATGAGCGTTATTAGCGTTGTTGCCTTAACCGCTGCAATGTTTGTGGGTGCTGCATTCACATTCACAGGTTGCTCAAAAGAACCTGCTCCAGATAATCCACCATCAATTGTTCAACCTGTGCCAGACGACCCAGAAGAGGGCGAAACTGAACAACCAGGCGGAGATGAAAACGAAGGCGAACAAGGCGGAACAGAACAGCCAGGAGAAACTGACCCAGAAGAGGGTGAAACAGAACAACCAGGCGAGACTGACCCAGAACAGGGCGAAGAAGGAAATGAAGGCGAAACACCAGACCCAGGTGTAACAGACCCAGAACAGGGCGAAACTGAAAACCCTGGCGAAGATGTTACTGAACCTGAAGTGCCTGATACTATAGAAGAACTTGTGTCAGAAGAAAATAAGATATATCAAGCCACATTTATTGATACATTAAACTCTTATGCTACTGAAGATTTGGTTAAAACTATTGCAGGTAATAACTACGATATGTCAAGAGTTGACAAGGATAGTATGGTATGGAGAGTTGAAACAGCAGAAGATAATGCGACTGTAACAAAAGTTCAACTTTCATTTGACTATAACACTAGCACATCAACAACTTATTGTGTCGCTTCTGTTACTCCATACAAATCAATAACAGTTTCTCAATTAATTGCTCCTGAAACAAATGCAAGTGATATTGCCACTGCTTTTAAAGCTCAAACAGATTTTGAATATGGTGCCGTTTATGCTCGTGATTATGCTTTTGGTTATGACCCATCAAT
>CALVPQ010000020.1 GCA_944351415.1 uncultured Clostridia bacterium
CTATAGCCTTGTTTACACAAACGAAAAGGGTGAAACAGAAGAATACGAACTTGACTTATAAAAATAAAAAGACGTTGCTTAACGTCTTTTTTCTTTAGTTTTAAACAAAATTATATAAATTCACACAAAAACCTATATTTTATTTGTTTTTTCATTTTAAAATTATATAAAAACTTGATTTTTGTTTAATAATGGGGTAAAATATAACTATGGAAAGAAAGAAGAGTTTTTTATTTAAGTTTATAACAATTTGCATGCTTTTATGCTTTGCATTTATCAGTGTTGGTTGCCTTGGCATGCCAGGAAACCCTGATGGGTTTGAAAGTGACGATGATGGCGATTTTGATGACGACGATTTTCAAGATAGCATAATCGTTGATATGTATGGCACAAAGGTGCTTTTCCGCCCTGATGATTATGATTATAACTATGGCTCAGGTGCTGAAACCGGTGAAACCAACAACTATTATGGTAAATATGCTTATTTTATTATGGAATATTTATTTAATACTTATGGTTGGTTTAGAGATTATTCTACTATATCGCAAGCTTTACCAAATTTTAATATTGAAGAAGACGATAGACCTTGGGGAATGAATATGACGAGTTATCTTTATGATAGCATTCGTTATCAAGTGGATACCCTTGCAGAAGTAGACCAGTTTATGTATGTAACAGTAAATGCTAATGGGGAAATAACTGGAAGTTCAGATGAAATAAGAAATTTAACTAACTCTCGATATGTTTTAGGTGCTAATACAAATGTAAAGTGGAATTGGACAATCAATCCAGAACTTACAACTGGAAGAGATACATCGATGAATGCCTATATTTATAGTGGCACAAACGTTATGCAAGATGGAAGAATATATATGAATGCTCAAGCTTCTGCAGAAGAAGGGCAGTTTGCTGTCTCTGTTTCAGAAAATATAGATAGTTATTATACAACACCGATTTCATTTGATAGTAACTATTACCGAACTTTATTTTTATCCACTAATAGTAATGCTGAAGAAGCACCAAATGATGAAGATAGCTATTCACAATATGTTAAGGCTCTTGAATATGCAATCTATTGTTATGCAGTTGACCTTGAACCTGCGGAAATCACAGTTACTCATGAAGTAAATGATGATGATGAATATACAGGTGAATATACTTTGCAAGTTGGCAACTTCAATCCAGATGGAGAAAGAACAAGTGTTGATGTTGCGCTAGATTATGCAAAATATGTTTTCACAGAACTTGGTTCTTATGTTGGTTTGGTTGATAGGCAAATCACAAAAATTCAAAATTGGATTCTAGATAATATTATTGGCGAAGATGCTCTTAATAATAATGACTGGTTCACATATTATACATCAGGAGTTGTTGCTCTTGTTGGCGACCCAGAAACCAGCGACCCAAGATATGCAGGGCAATATGTTGGCTATGATTTCTCAGATACTCAAAGTTCAACTGGTGTTCTTGGCAGAGATTACGAAACAGCAGTTGAAAATATTATGGAAGATGTTTGCGAACTTGTTTCTATTGGAAATGATAATGGTGAAGACGTAACCATAGACCAACGTTTCCTTGCTTCAAACGTTATGGAATATGCTGGAAATATGTTCTTTATTCAAGACGATACCAATTTCC
Organism: uncultured Clostridia bacterium; assembly: GCA_944351415.1. Taxonomy (GTDB): domain Bacteria; phylum Bacillota; class Clostridia; order Christensenellales; family UBA1242; genus Caccovivens. Next base: position 1,639 of record CALVPQ010000020.1, read on the forward strand.
CAGCTCCAACCGATGATAGCGATTTATCAGACCTTAACACACTTCTTCCACTTGAATATCAATCAGTTGCATTTATGTTCAGCGAAGATACCTATGTTGACGGCTTGTGGGTTGCACTTAAGTATGATGCCGGCTTAGATGGAACAGAAGAAGGGGTTTATGGTGACCAATATATTGATATAATCGTTGATATAAACTATTATAACAATGCAAATAACGAGCGAATAATTCTTGATTCAAAACAAGTCAGAGTTTATGATGGACCTTACGACCTAGACTTTATGTATGGCGAAGAAGGTGATGGCGGTGATGGAATAAATGCTCCAGAAGGGCACTGCAGTGGTGTTATGTTTGATGACCTTGGGCAACTTTTGGTTAAAGCTTTCAAAACAGATATAGGCAATAGTGTTCTTATGACAGATGTTGGTTCGGTTGGACACTATGTAAGCGCGCCTTATGTTTCAACAACCCCACTTGTTATTCGTGGAACAACCGACGTTAGAAAATATTATGAAATTGTTGAGTTCGGCACTAACCCAGAGTTTGATAAAGACGAACTTGAAGATGGCTACACATACACCTCAGGCAGATTCAACCCAGAAATGTTTGCAGGTGCAGACGGTTGCGACTATCTTGAAATAACCTATAAGGTTATCAAGAAAGCTGGCGACTTAGACACAAATTATAAATTCTACACAGGCCTTGCATTCATGGATACAGCTGATAGCCCATATCAATCATAAAAGTTTATTTTAAGTTGTGCTTTCATAATTTAATATAAACCTTAACTTTACAAAAGATAAAACCCTTAACTTTACAAAAGATAAAATACTCACAATACGGAAGATAAAATACTTATCACACAAAAGAAAAAAATCTACTATACAAAAGAAAAAAATTTACTATACAAAAGAAAAAAATTTACTATACAAAAGAAAAAAGTTTACTATACAAAAGAAAAAGAAAATGGCGACAAACCTTCGCCATTTTTTTATTTATAATTAATTTATATATTTTTTTAAGTTTTATAATTAATTTATATAATTTTTTTAAAAAAAGTTATTATTTATTTAAAATATTTTGCAAAATTATCTATCTTTGTTAAAATATAAAAATTATCACAGGTTTTATCATGAATACAAAAGTTATCACCAATATCCACAATATTTTCTATCTATTTCTGTTATTCTTGTTTGGTATAGTTGTTGCAAAAGAGTTATATATTGGCAACGTTGAAACACTTTTAATTGTGCTTATAATTTTATCAGCTCTTGTGTTATATTTGGGCTATAAAAGAAAATTTATAAACCTATTTCTGCTCCTTGCCGTTTTCTTTCTTGGCAATGGGCTTTATTTTATAGCCGAAGCAAACTATAGTGTTAAAGAATATAGTGGAACTGTCAGTGTTGTCGGCAGGGTGAGTGATAGCTTTGAAGAAACCGATTATAGCTATGTTGTTGTGCTTGATAATGTTTCAATCAATGGCGAAAAAGCAAAAAATATTCTAGCAACCTTTTCAAAGGGCAGTCAAGTTCTTGAAATTGGCTCTTTTCTTGCCTTTGAAAGCGAAGTTGATGCTATCCCACTTTTCACTTTTGGCAATCTAACCGCCTCAACTTATCGTGCAGGGCTTGGCTACTCTCTTTCTGCAAGCACTTCAGATATTGTTATCACTGATGGGTTTGTTTATTTTGATGAAACCGTCAGGCAAACAATAAAAACTCAAATCTATAATAATATGTCTGCAGAAAATGCCGCCGTTGCCTATGCTGTGCTGTTTGGTGACGATTCTGGCATAAGTTTTGCAGTTTATCAAACTTATCGTAATTCTGGAATTATTCATATTATCACTGTCAGTGGGCTTAATGTTGCTTTTTTGATAACTCTTATCTATGGCTTTTTAAAACTTTGCAAGTGCAATAAATTTCTTAATATTGCAATCACAATTATAGTGATTTTGTTATACATATATATTTGCAACTTTGCACCATCTGTTTTCCGTGCGGCAGTAATGGGTGTGGTTATCATGCTAAGAAGGCTCTGTCGAAAAAGATACGATGTGCTTAACTCGGCAGGTATTGCTGGCTTTATAATCCTTATCTTTTCTCCTTTAACAGCCTTTGATACCGGCTTTTTGATGTCTATTGCCTGTGTATGTGGTATTGTGCTTTTAAATCCGCTATTTTATAAGGCTTTTAAAAAGTGTATGCCAAGATGGGTTGCCATGTATATTTCAGTTTCTCTTTCAGCCCAACTTGCTATTCTGCCATTTCTTGCAAGTTTTCAGTCAAGTGTTAATTTGCTCTCTTTTGTTATCAATCTTTTTGTTGTGCCACTCTTTGCAGTTTTATACCCATTTCTTTTTGTTATCTCTTTCTTATCTCTAATTTTGCCTTTTCTATCAGTTTTCTTCACACTTGTTGATTGGGGCTTAACCGCAACAGAATTTATAGCCTTCATCTTTTCAAGTTCTTCACTGCAAATAAAATTATCTCCACTATCTCTTTCAACCACTGTGCTGTTCTTTCTTCTGTTATTTGTTGCAGGGGTGCTTTTCATGCAAAAGCCACTAAACAAATTTCTAACCTGTTGCACACTTATTATTTGCTTAGTTTTCTCCTTTGGTTTATCTTCAACAAGGTTTATGCTAAACTCTGGAACTTTCTATCTTAATTCTTATGGGCAAGAATGCACGTTGTTTGTAAGCTCAAGCGGGCAAACTATGGCAGTTGGAGATAACTATATCCTAAGCCGTGCCATGGCAAACTATAATATTGATAGGGTAGATTATTATCTTTCTTTCAATTCTCTTACCGCTCAAGATGTGCATGAACTTGAAGAATATAAAAGCTCTTATTTTGTTTGTCTTGATGGTGAAAAAGAAAAAGACGACATCTTTATCGCTCCAGAAGGGCAAATTGTAACAATGGGTGACTTTGATTTTATGTTCGTTAATGCTAATAACATCTGTCTTGGTATTTATGTAAATTTTGATGACACTTCAGTTTTTGTTGCAAGTTATGAAAAAATTGATTATAATGATATTGAAGTTTGCAAGCAAACCATAAATTTACTTGAACCTGATATTGTGATAACAGGTGAAAACTATTTGCTTGCCGATGATAATTATATCTCTGTTTCAAGTGAAAGAAACAACGAAACAACTTTTAATTTTGCCCAAGATGGCAACCTTTTGTTTGAAGAACAAGATGTTGATTTTAAAGTAAGGAGACTTGATTGAAAACTCTTAAAGCACGGCTGAAAAACGGCGTTGATAATTGCTACTTGCTTGAAGGCGAAGATTTCTATCTCTATGATAGAGCTTTTGTTATGCTCAAAAAAGCTTGTAATATTGGGCTTGAAGATTTTGATGTTATTAAGTTTGATGATGAAAACTTCTCTATGCAAGCACTTCTCTCTGCTGCTGAAGTTATGCCAATGGCAAGCGATTATAAACTTATTGTTGTTAAAAATGTTTCAAAAATAGGCGAAAACGATAAAAAAATGCTTCAAAATTATCTTAATAACCCTGCAAAAACAACTGTTATTGTCTTTTTTGACTATTTTAATAAATTCGATTTTATAAAAAATCAATGCTCCTTTGTCGATTGCCGTAGGTTTGATAGTGCCACAGCCTCTGCTGTTATTGTTAATGAATTTGCAAAACGAAATAAACAAATCTCTTCTGAAGCAGTTAACTCTTTACTTGATTATTGCAATGGTTATCTATCTCGGGTTAATAATGAAATTGACAAACTTTGCTATTATGATTTAAATGAAAGCTTGGTGACTAAAAAACTCGTTGAAGAACTTGTTACCAAAGATTCTGAATACGTTGTTTTTGAACTTACCGATGCCCTTGGCAAAAAAAATGCAGACAAGGCGCTAACTATCCTTAATCAAATGTCTAAAGAGCAAGGACTTCTAGGGCTTATTACCAGCCACTTCAGAAGGCTGTTCTTTATCTCTATCTCTGATATGAATGATAAAAACTTGGCTGCTCTTCTGGGGGTTAAAGAATATGCAATCTCAAAACAAAAACAGCAAGTTAAAAATTTTTCTAAAATGCAACTCAAAAAAATCTATGCTCTTCTTGAAAAAGTTGACTTCAATATAAAGTCAGGTGCTATGCTTCAAGAAAATGCTGTATATTTCTTGATTTTATCTATTCTGTATATTTAATTTTTGTAGCAGGGGAATGTGCTTTTAAAACGGCTCAAGGAAGCAAAATTTTAAGCAAGCTTAAAATTTTTCTTTGCCTCACGGCAAAGGTGCATGCTGTCCGCACGCTCTTCCTTGAGCCTCCACTTCGTTCAACACTCCACTTCGTTCAAAATTTTATAGGTGAATAAGTGTTTCAGTATAATTCGCTAAATTTCAACAAATATTTTATAATGCTGTATAATTAAAAAGGTTTTTGCAAAGAATAAAGCAGGCTTTTATTAGTTATATTTTAACTTTATGGTAAGTTTTTAGCCTTTTTATATCATGTTTATTTGAATTTTAGTAATAGTTAAAGAAAATATAAAAAGATAGCAAAAATCGACAAATTTACTTGACAATTTTTATAGCAAGGGTTAAAATATAACTAACATAATAAAAGGAGGTAAAATTATGTCATTAAAAGCAAAACTTGTATCTACTGTTGCAGCATTTTTAATGGTTCTTGCTCTTATGGTTGTTGGGGTTTTTGCAGCAACTTCAGGTTCAATCCAGATGGGTGGTTCTCTTACCTTTAATGCGACTGATGTTGTAGGTAGAGTGGACCTTGCTACAGTGGGCAATTCTGGTGGTGAAATTACTAAAACTACAGAAGATTTTGATGCTACTGATGATTCTGTTGATTTTAGTTGGACAACAGGAGAAGGCGAAGCAATTGACCTTGTATTCTCTGAAGGAACTGACATCACAGTTAATATCACTGTAACAAACAATGCATCTGACCGTCCAATGTATGTTACATTTGGTTCTGTAGAACCAAGTATTACTGACCCTGTTAACGTAGATGTAAAAGCCATTACTTATGGTGGTACTCCAGGAACTCCTGTAACTTTAGATAATGCTGTCGAAGTTGAATACGGAACACCTGTTGTATTCTCATTTACATTCTCAGTTCAAAATGACAACTTAGGTGCTAGCGGTTCTTGGTCACTTAATATGTCTTTAAGCAATGAAAATCCAAATGCTTAATCTAATTTTTAATTAGAAAAAACAAAAAAATTGAAAGCTGCAAATAAAAATCTTATAGATTTCTCTATAAGATTTTTTTAAAAATCATAGTATTTTTGCTTGAAATATAAACTCACAATGCTTTTCTTATATAGAAGTATATAAAATCTAGAAAAATTCTAATTATTTTTCAAAAAAATTCACGAATTTTGTTATTTTATTTTATATTTTTAAAAAAAAATGTTAAACTAAGATAGGAGAAAATATTATGGTAACCAAAAAGAATGAAAAGGATTCGTCAAGAACCCAACTGATTATATCAATTATTTCTTTAGTTATTGTTATTGCACTTCTTATCACTGGTGTAACACTTTTCTTTGTTATAAGAGAAAGAACTGGAACCATAGAAATTGATGGAACCAATGTTGATATAGAAGCAACTTCAACTATTGAAGGTATGGAAAATCCTCCTCAATTGCCAACTATAATTATAAACTCCGAAAGTGAGCCAGAACAAGAGTGGACTGATATTAATCTTGTGTTTGCCGACAAAGAAAGTGAAATTAAAATTTTTGTCACTATTGTTAATAACAGCACGAGTGCAATTGACCTTGTTTTTGATAATAGAACTACTGAAGAAAATATTAATATGGTTGAACAATACTATGTTAATGGGGATATTGAAACTATAAATAATTTTGAAACAGAAAACTATCATTCAATAAGATTATATGACTCATATAGTGTAACTTATGTTTTAACATTTACAGTTAAAAATCCTGATAATTCAGTTAATGACAACCTTGATATAATAATCTCATGTATAAATGTGGAGGCGGCTGAACAAACAGCTTAATTTATAGCAAAAAATAAGGAGATAAAAGTGGAAGATAGAAACAAAAGGTCAAAGATAATAAATATTGTATCAAACGTGCTATTTGGTATTGTTATGGTATTTCTTATAATCTTTATGATATATGGCTTTGGAAGTGTTGCAAACAACAAAGTGCCATCTTTCTTTGGGCAATCTTATGTAAAAATTTTAACACCTTCAATGGAAAATGAAGCCATTAAAGATGGAGAGGTTATTGCTGATGGATTTGAACCTGGAGATGTTGCCATTATAAAGAAAGTTAATATTTCAGAGATTGAAATTGGAGATATTATAGCATTCTACTATTGCACACTTCCAAATCCAGCAGTCTTTGAAGGAAGCGATAATGTGCTTGACTTTGAAACAGGGGAAAATAGCTTTGAAACAAGCATTATTTTTCACCAAGTTATAGATATTCAGGTTGATAGCGAAGGCTATACATGGTTCCAAACTAAAGGCACAAGCAATGTAGGAGCTGATAAATACACAAGGGCTGACTACGTTGTTGGGGTATACACTCCAAGTGGGCTTGAAGGTTTCCTTAATTTTATTTCAAGCAGTGTTGGTATTATTGTTCTAGTTGTTATCCCAGCTTGTATAGTTCTCTTTATGCTTCTTCTTAGTATTATCGACACAGTTGACAAGATGCTAAAGAAAAAACGCGAAGAACAAGAAATGGAAGCTGCAATTATGCAAACTATAAACAATAACCAAGAAATAAAGAGCAATAAAACTGAACAACCTAAGGATATTGGACTTAGCGAAAGCACAATGGCAGAATTTGAAAGACAGATGAAAAAGATTGAAAACGAAGGTGAAAATCAAACAACAGAAAAGCCAGTCGATGCAAAGGTTGATTTAGAAGAGGCTAAAGTTTCAGAGGATAACACAAAACAAACAAAGCCAGAAGAAAAAACTGACGTTAAAAAGGCAGAGAAAACTGAAACAAATAGTAAAACTGAAGAAAAACCTGTTGCTAAGGCAAAAGCTCAAGAAGAAAAACCTTCTGAAGAATCTTCAAAAGAAGAAAGCAAAGCTGAAGTTAATTCAAATAAACAGGCAACTGCAAAGGCAGAGCCAAAAACTGCTAAATCAAGCACAAATAAAACTGAAGTAAAAGCTGATAGCAAAGAAAAAACAGAAACTAAAACAAAAACAACTTCTTCTAAAGCAGAGAAGAGTGCAGAAAATAAATCAACTGCAAAAACAACAAAAGAAAGTTCCTCAGCAAAAACTTCAAAACCTAAAGAAAAAACAGAAGGAAGCAAAACTTCAAAACAAGTAGACAACAAAGCTGAAACTAAAACAAAAACATCTTCACAAAACACAAAGAAAAATAGCTAATAAAAACCCATCAACTTAGATGGGTTTTTATATTGTTTTTGCACTTAAATTTTATATTAAATATATTTATACATTTTTTATTTATATATTTTTTAAAAGATAATATTTTGATTTATACTCCAATCTTGAAAAATAATGCTTATTTTAAGTTGTCTTAATTAATAAACAGTTATAGTTTTTTTGCTATGCTTGATTTTATTTGCTTTTTAGCATAAAAATATGTTAATCTATCTATATAGAGCTGAAACTACAAGTGTAGGATTGATAAGTATGCAAAATAAGTGATGTGCAAAAAGCATACAAATCTATTAGAATTTATTAAAGTCTTATCTTTGAAAGTTTAAACATCACTTATAAAAAGGAGTATTATGTATAAGCCTATTGTTGCTGTTATTGGACGACCTAATGTGGGCAAAAGCACTTTCTTCAATAAAATTTGTGGCAAGCGAATTAGTATTGTTGATGATACGCCTGGGGTTACTCGTGATAGAATTTATGCCGACACCGAATGGAGTGGGCATGTTTTTACTTTAGTTGACACGGGTGGTATTGATGACCGAAGTGAAGATACCTTTCAAAAAGACATCAAAAAACAAGCACAAATAGCAATAAATGAAGCTGATGTGATTGTGTTCTTGGTCGATGGCAGGGTTGGTGTTACAACAAACGATGAAGAAGTTGCTGAAATTTTGCAAAAAAGCAAAACTCCTGTTGTTTTAGTTGTTAATAAACTTGATAACTTTGAAATTGAAAAAACTTATGAATTTTATAGCCTTGGGCTTGGCGAACCGCACCCAATGAGTGTTATGCAAAGCAAAGGTTTAGGAGATGTGCTTGATGCTATTGTTTCAAATTTTAAAGAAAAAGCAACATCTACTGATGATAACGTAACAAAAATTGCCATAGTTGGCAGACCCAATGTGGGCAAAAGTTCTCTTGTAAATCGCCTTATTGGAAGTGAAAGGGTGGTTGTTAGCGAAGTGGAAGGCACAACACGTGATGCCGTGCTTGTTCCATTTAGATATAATAAACAAAACTTTGCACTTGTTGATACCGCAGGGCTTAGAAGACAACGCTCAGTCGAAAAAGAATCAGTTGAAGGATACTCTGTTTTAAGAACAATGTCTGCAATAGATGAGGCTGATGTTGTGCTTATTGTGATTGATGGCTCTAAAGATATGATTTCAGAGCAAGATGTGCGTATAGCTGGATATGTTGATGAGGCAGGCAAGCCTAGCGTGATTGTTGTTAATAAATGGGATATAAAAAGTAAGAGCAAAGAAGATTATCTTAAGATGCTTTCAGAAAGTCTAGCCTTTATGAGCTATTTTAAAGTTATCTTTGTTTCAGCTCTCACAGGTGCAAGCACTGGGCAGATTATGGAAAATGCTGTAAAGAGCTTTGAAAATTCTTCAAAACGTATCACAACAGGGTTGCTTAACGACCTTTTGCATGAAGCCATTTTAAATTATGAACCGCCTGCACATAATGGTAATCGTGTAAAAATCAAATATATCACTCAGGCGGCAACAAATCCGCCAACTTTTGTGCTTTTTGTGAACGACCCAAAGTATATCAATTTTGCTTATCGCCGTTATCTTGAAAATAGGTTCCGAGAGCGAATTGACTTTTCTGGCACACCTATTAAATTTGTTATTAAAGGAAAGGGGGAAGAATAAATGCTTGATGATATTTTATATTTTATTCTTGTGGCGTTTATTTCATATTTTATTGGAACAATCAATTTTTCTAAGATTATTGCTTGGCACTCCCGCCGTAAAGATATAACTAAGGTGGGCAGTGGCAATCCCGGAACTATGAATATGCTCCGTTCTTTTGGCTTTGTGCTTGCTCTTGCAACCTTTGTGGCAGAAGTTGTGAAATCAGGGCTAACCTGTTTTGTTTTTCAAGCCATTTTCCCACAATATGGGCAACTTATCTACTTTGTTTCTGGGTTCTTCGTTTTAATGGGATATATCTTCCCAGTGTGGTCAAAATTTAAAGGTGGAAAGGGTGTTGCCTGCTTTGCTGGAATATTTCTATTTTCTGGTTTATGGTATGTCAGTTTAGGTTGGTTTGTGTTCTGCTTTATACTTTTCATGTTTGTAAGCTATGCCTGTGTGATTTCTTTCACCTATATTGGCGGGCTTTCAATTGCATATACAATCTATATTTGGCTTTATCTTATTTCGCACGGAATGCCATTATCGCACGCAATAGCAATCACTGCCATAATTTGGGTGCTCTATGCTCTTATGCTTTTTATGCATAGAGGAAATATTAAAAGACTATTTACACATACAGAAAATAAAATTGACTTTAAAAGCAAACTTAGAGCCGTGTTTTGTCATAAAAAGGGAGAACAAATTATTGAAGAAGACCAGGTTGAAAACGTGAAACCTGAAGCTGAAATTATTATTAATGTTGATGAGCAAAATAAAGAAGAAACTGCAAAAGAATTTTCTTCGCAAAGTGAAGAACAAGTGAAAAATGAAGAGACAAAAAATTCTTCATCTCAAGATGATAAAAATAATAAATAAATTATAATTAATAGCTTTAATATTTATATTGAAGCTATTTTTTATTTTTTAGAATTTGTTTAATATTTTTTTAATTAATCATTTATTTAATATTTTTTAATTAATATTGAATTATTTTTATTTAATTATTAAATATTTTTCAATAAATTTATTTAATTTTATAATAATTTTAAATTTGGTTATATTCTTAAAAAAACTTTCATACATTATCTTGTCGCATAGGAGGCAAAAATTATGGAAAAATTCCAAATTTATGATGATATAAAAACCAGAACAAACGGCGATATTTATATAGGTGTTGTTGGTCCTGTTAGGGTGGGTAAATCCACATTTATAACAAACTTCATGCAAAAACTTGTTCTGCCTAATATCTCCGAAAAAAACACTAAAGAACGCACTATAGACGAGCTTCCTCAATCTGCAGATGGAAAAACTATTATGACAACTCAACCCCACTTTGTGCCTAATGAGGCAGTTAAAATTAAAGTTGCAAATGCAGAAATGAAGGTCAGAATGATTGACTGTGTTGGCTATCTTGTCAGCGGTGTTATGGGGCATACAGAAGATGATAAACCCAGACTTGTAAAAACTCCTTGGTCAGACGAAGAACTACCCTTTGAAGAAGCTGCAGAACTTGGAACAACTAAGGTTATAAAAGAACATTCTACAATAGGAATCTGTGTTACAACTGACGGAAGTATAACAGAAATTCCTCGTTCTAGCTATGTTGAAGCAGAAGAGAGGGTGGTTCGGGAACTTAAAGAATGCGGAAAACCCTTTGTTATAGTGCTTAATTGCAAGAACCCAAATAACAGCGAAGCAAAAAAACTTACGTCCGCACTAAATGAAAAATATAATGTTCCTATTATTCCACTTAATGCACAAGAACTTAAAGATGAAGATATTGATAAAATTGTTGCAAGCATTTTAATGGAATTTCCTGTTAAGTCAATCCAGGTGCAGATGCCAGAATGGTTAAGGGCCTTAGATTTTAATAGTGATATTATCACTGAAATCTCAAGTGAAATGAGAAAACTTGGCTCTAGCATGCTTAAACTAAGTGATGCAGAAAAAAGCCAGATTGCCTTTGCAGAAAGTGGCTGTTTTGACCCTATCACTGTTTCAACTATTGATGCTGGTAATGGTGTGGTTCGATTTAGTGTTATTCCCAAAGATGGGCTTTTCTATCATGTTCTATCAGACGAATGTGGCTTTGAGATAAAAGATGATTTTGAACTTGTAAGCTATATCAAAGAACTTGCTTTTGCCAAGATGGAATATGATAAACTAAAGGGAGCACTTGAAGAAGTTAAAGAAACAGGCTACGGAATTGTTGAGCCACGAAGGGAGGACCTTGAACTAGGAGAGCCAGAAATTATCAAACAAGGCAACCGTTTTGGTGTTAAAATTAGGGCATCAGCTCCAAGTTTGCATATTATGCGAGTGGACGTAGAAACAGAAGTCACTCCTCTTGTTGGAACAGAAGACCAAAGCCAAGACCTTGCAAAAAATATTGTTGAGCAATTTGAAAATGACCCACAATCTATTTGGGATACAAATATTTTAGGCAAAAGTTTATATAATCTTGTTGGCGATAATATCAATGCAAAAATTGTTACCATGCCAATTGAGGCACAAAAGAAGATGAGAAAAACGCTTTCAAGAATAGTTAATGAAGGCAAAGGTGGGGTGCTTTGCATACTCCTATAATTTAAACGACATATTCAAAAAACAACCTTAAACTATTGAAGTGAACTTTGTAAGGGGCGCTTCATTATCAAGGTTGTTTTTTTGTAAATAAGTTTTAATATAAGTAAAAAATACCAATAAAATTTAAGTTTTGCTTATAAATTTTATATTTTTTTAAAACCTAAATATTTGTTTTAAAAATGAAGATAATGTATAGGCTATATGTAAAATTTATAATATTCATTTAGTTAAAACTGCAGTATTTTTTCTTTATTATTCCTTTGCTTTTATATACTCAAAATGATATAATAACCTTATGAAATACGAAATAAGCTCATTAAACGAAGAACAACTTGCACCCCTTAAAGAAATAAAAGGGGCGGTTTTAGTTACAGCAGGGGCAGGCTCTGGGAAAACAAGACTTTTAACTCACAGAGTGGCATATCTTATCAAGGAGTGTGGGGTATCCCCATACAATATTCTTGCAATTACTTTCACAAATAAAGCGGCTGGAGAGATGAAAGAAAGAATTGTGTCAATGGTGGAAGGGGCTGAAAAGGTTTGGATTTCAACCTTTCACTCAATGTGTGCAAAGATTTTAAGACGAGATATAGATGCACTTTATCCCTTTACTAAAGATTTTTCTATCTATAGCGAAAGTGATAGTGATAAAGTTATAAAAGAAGTTCTTGCAGAGTTTGGCATTAATGATGAAAAAATAAAAAAGGCAGTTGTTAAGCACCTTTCAAATTGGAAGAATGGCACTCAAAGTTTAGATGAATATCTTAACACACATAGTGATGAATACGATATGCGAAAAATTGGTCAGTGTATTGTGGCATATCAAAACAAGCTTAAAAAAAATAATGCTCTTGATTTTGATGATTTGCTTTGTAAAACTATTGAACTTTTTAAAAACTTTCCACAAATTTTGGATTACTATGCAAATCGTTTTGAATATGTGCTTGTAGACGAGTTTCAAGATACCAACCTTGTGCAGTATAACCTTGTTAAGATGTTATCATCTGTGCATGGAAATCTTTTTGTGGTTGGGGACGAAGACCAGTGCATATATTCATGGCGTGGGGCAAACTTTCAAAATATTTTTAATTTAAAAAAGGATTTTCCAGACCTAAAAACTTATAAACTTGAAAGAAATTATCGTTCAACAAGCCAAATAATCACACTTGCAAATAATGTTATAAAGAATAATACTGCAAGACTTAACAAGAATATGTGGACAGATAAACAAGGTGGGGAAACACCTACATTATATAATGCCTATGATGAGCGAGATGAAGCCACTTATGTTGCAAGAACTATTCAAAATCTTGTTCAGACGAAGGGCTATGAATATAAAGATATTGCTGTGCTTATGCGCATAAATGCACTTTCACGAAATTTTGAAGAAGCATTTTTGCTTTATAATATACCACATAGAATATTTGGGGGTTTTAAATTTTATGAGCGTGTGGAAGTTAAAAATGTTATAAGTTATTTAAGACTATTTATAAATCCAAAAGATGATATTTCTTTTGCTCGAATTATCAACTTCCCAAAACGTGGAATAGGTGATGGAACACTCGCAAAATTACAAGAGCTGGATTTTTCAAAAACACTACTTGAAAATACTCTTTCAAAAGAGATAGAAAATAGTGCGCTCTATAAAAAGTTTCAACCTTTTATAGAAAGTTTTAATAAAGCGAAAGAACTTCCTTTAAAACCACTTTCAAAGTTTGTTGAAGGCGTGCTTTCAGCATTTAATATAAGACAGGCTTATAATATTAAAGATGAAGAAGATTTTAATAGACTTTTAAACATAGACCAATTTGTTTCTTCAGTCAAAGAATTTGAAGCACTTAATCCAGATGCGGGTTTAGGTGAATTTCTTGAGAGCATAACACTAAGCTCTGACACAGACGAGATAGGTCAAGGTGGGGCTGTTACTATTGCAACTGTACATGCGGTGAAAGGGCTTGAATTTAAGGTTGTGTTTGTTATAGGGCTTGAAGAAGGAATATTTCCATCTTCAAGGGCATTTAATAGCAACTATGAACTTGAAGAAGAACGAAGACTTATGTATGTTGCCCTAACACGTGCAGAAGAACGGCTATATTTATCGCACTGCTCAAAAAGATATTTGTATAGAGAAAGTCAATATCAAACTCCAAGCAGGTTTTGTCGTGAACTTGGGCTTTTGTCTCTTGAAAGCAAAGGTATAAGTGAAAATAAGGCTTATAACGCAGACCGCACATATAGCGGTTATGGGCATAATAACAGTGGTTATCCTAAATATGGTGGTGGCGGAGAGTATATTAAGAGCAGTTTTGATGGCAATAAAAAAGATTATATTTATGACCATAAATCATTTATCAAACGTGAAGAGAAAAAAGAAGAGCCTAAAAAAGATGTGTCAATATATAAGGTCGGGCAAAAGGTGGAACACCCAAGATTTGGTGTTGGGGAAATTGTAGATATTTCTGATGATGGGCTTGTTGGCGATATAGTCTTTGAAGACTTTGGCAAAAAAAGTTTAATGCTAGAGCTTGCGCCACTTAATATAATTGAATAAAAAATATAAAAAAATTACGAAAATTGTAAAAAATAAATAATTAAAAAAATATTTAAAATATTAAATAAAAATAATAATATTAATTAAAAACAATAAAAAAGGGGAACTTTATGACAAATCCTAAAATAGATGAAAAAAAATTGCAAAAGATGAAAGAGCTTATCAAGGAGATTGAAAAACACAACTATAATTATTATGTTTTAGATAATCCTACAATTTCCGACAGTGAATACGATAAACTTTATTATACTCTTGTTGACTTAGAAAAAGAAACAGGGGTTATTTTGCCGTATTCTCCAACTCAACGTGTAGGCGACACAGTGCTTGAAGGATTTTCAAAAAAACGTCATGAAGTTCAACTATATTCACTTAATAAAGTCAGAGATTTTGCTGACCTTGAAAAGTGGGTAAATGATATGGAGAATGAAACGGGCGGAACTGATTTTGCTGTTGAGTATAAGTTTGATGGGCTTAATCTTGTGATTGAGTATCAAAATGGAGAATTTGTTTCTGCAACAACTCGTGGAAATGGAACAATTGGCGAAGATGTTTCACTTCAAGTTAAAACCATAAAAACCGTGCCTCTTCAAATTGGATTTAAAGGTAGACTTATCGTGCAAGGCGAAGGCATGATGACGAATAAGAGTTTTGAAAAATATAATAAGATTGCTGAAGAAAAACTTAAAAACCCACGTAATGCAGTTGCCGGAGCAATACGTAATCTTGACGTTCGTGAGACTGCAAAACGAAATCTAGATTTCTTTTGCTATTCAATACTTTTATGCGAAGGAAAAACTTTTCAAACCCAGAAAGAGATGCATGAATTTTTAGCTGATAATGGCTTTCAAACAGGCAATTATTTTAAGATATGCAAAGATGTGCATGAAATAATCCATTGTATAAATGAAATCGACGTTGTTAAAAACAAACTAGATGTGATGATAGATGGCATGGTTATCAAAATAAACCAAGTGCCACCAAGAGAAAAGATTGGTTTTACTGCAAAATTCCCTAAATGGGCTATGGCATATAAATTTGAAGCACAAGAAGCAACCACACTTTTAAAATCTGTCACTTGGCAGGTGGGGAGAAGCGGACGAGTAACACCTATTGCTGAACTTGAACCTATTGTGCTTGCAGGAGCAACGATTCGTAGAGCAACACTCAATAATATAGATGACATAAAACGTAAAGACGTCTACGAAAATGCAAGGGTTTTTGTCCGTCGTAGCAACGAGGTTATACCAGAAATTATGGGGCTTGCTGAGAAATATTCAAATTCTAAAGAGATTGTTCAGCCCGAGTATTGCCCAAGTTGTGGGGAAAAGCTTGTTCAAAAAGGTCCACTTCTATATTGCGAAAATCATTTAGGTTGCAAAGCTCAAGTTGTTGACAGACTCAGTCATTTCACCAGCCGTGATGCCTTTAATATTGAAGGACTTTCAGAAAAAACAATAGAGGCAATGTATAATAATCTAGGAGTAAGACTTCCAAGTGATTTATATAAACTTAAAGAAGAAGATTTATTAAAACTTGATAAATTTAAAGACAAAAAAACAAAGAATATAATTTCATCACTTGCCCAAAGCAAAGAAGTTGATTTCTATAGATTTTTATTTGCACTTGGCATAGCTGAAGTTGGTGTAAAAACCGCAAAAGACCTTGCAAAAACCTTTGTTAGTCTAGATAAACTTATGGCGGCAGAAAAAGAAGATATTTTAAATGTCAAAGATATAGGGCAGGTTATTGCTGATAATATATATAACTTCTTCAGAGATGACTTTAATATAAAAGAAATAAAAAAACTTTTTGAAGTTGGCATTAAAATCAAAGAGCCGGAAAAAACTATAAAAAATCACAATATTTTAAATAAAATATTTGTTTTAACAGGAACTCTATCAATGCCACGAAATGAAGTGGAAAATATTATTGAAAGTTTAGGCGGAAAAACAAGTTCGTCAGTTTCAAAGAATACCGACTATGTGCTTGCGGGCGAAGGGGCTGGAAGCAAACTAGATAAGGCAAAATCACTTGGTGTAAAAATTATTAGTGAAGATGAGTTTAAAAATATGCTTAAATAGAATAAATTTTATGCCAATAAGATAATAACTTAAGTGTTACATTTTTATATATTTTTATATTTTAAAATTTTTAAAATCTCTTGACAAACTTGGCATAGATATGTATAATACTCACGTATGCTTCGTTGTCGGAGGCAATGCTTTTGATTGTGCGTTTGAACATAAAAATAATTTAATTAAATTTTAAAATAGAATGTTCTCTCAGCATGCGGTGAGATAAACAAAAATTTCAACGGAAAGCATAAACAAACAACAGGTGACTTGAAAATGCAAATAAATGCAATTACTATAAAAATCTATCAAGCCACCGATTCGCTTCAGTTTTTAAGCGAAGTTGCATAAGTAGATGCAATCGTGTTGTTCATGTTTTACTAAAAGAAAAGCATTTATATATGCGCGACAACAAGGCTGTCGTGCATTTTTTAAATCGACAAATAAAATCTCTTAAATTCAAATAGATGCGAGAAACTTCAAAAAAGTTTAAATTTAATTTGTGTTTAAGTTAAAAGGGGAAATGGTATGCCAACAATAAACCAACTTGTTAGAAAAGGAAGAGAAACTTTTGAGAAAAAGTCTAAAGCTCCACTTCTTGAAGAGTGCCCACAAAAACGTGGCGTTTGCCTTTCTGTTAGAACTGCAACTCCTAGGAAGCCTAACTCAGCTTTAAGAAAAATCGCAAGAGTAAAACTTTCAAACGGAACAGAAGGAACTTGCTATATTCCTGGTGAAGGACACAACCTTCAAGAACACAGTGTTGTTCTTGTTCGTGGCGGAAGAGTTAAAGACCTACCTGGTGTTCGTTATCACATCATTCGTGGAAGTCTTGATACTGCCGGTGTTCAAAACAGAAAACAAAGCCGTTCTAAGTATGGTGCAAAACGTCCTAAGAAAACAAAATAAAGCTTAGTGACAACAAAATTTAAAAAATAAAACAAAAAATCTCAGAAAAAGGTTATTTTTCTGATAAAAGGAGAGAATAAATAAAATGCCAAGAAGAAATAGTGCTGTCAAAAAAGAAGTTCTTCCTGATCCAATATACAATTCAAAGGTTGTTACTAAACTTGTAAACCAAGTTATGGAATCTGGTAAAAAAGGACTTGCACAAAGAATAGTTTATGGTGCTTTTGACATAGTAAAAGAAAAATTAGGACAAGAACCACTTGAAGTCTTCACAACTGCTCTCGAGAACATTAAGCCTGTTCTTGAAACAAAGTCAAGAAGAGTTGGTGGTGCAACTTATCAAGTTCCTATGGAAATCAGACCTGAAAGACGTCAAACACTTGCAATTCGTTGGCTTGTAAACTTTGCTAGAAAAAGAAGCGGTGAACGTGGAATGGAAGCAAAACTTGCAGGTGAAATAATGGACGCTTACAATTCAACTGGTGCATCAATCAAACGTCGTGATGAAATGCACAAAATGGCTGAAGCGAACAAGGCTTTTGCTCACTTCAAATGGTAATCAAACCACATTAAAACGTCGTGATGCGTCGTTTTTGCTAGATTTTCTTCCAGTCACTTAGGAATTACTAAGCTCCTGGTCAAAAAATCGTCGCGAGCCTAGCCTCACTCGTTTTACTGCGGTTTGATTGCAAGACTATTAAAAAAGTGTCTAAAACACCTAAGTTCCTTCGCAAAAGTAATGCCGAGCCTTGCACTACTAGTTTCTATTCAATTAAATACTAAACTATTGAAAAGCGAGACCGCTTATTTAACAATTTTATATCATTGTTAAAAAGTGCCTAAGGCACCTAGCATTGCTAGTTTCTATTCAACTAAAGTTATTCTATTGACAAGTTAAGACAATAAAAAAGTGTCTAAGACACTCTTCTTGCTTGAAATAGTTTATAAAAAGTGTTTAAGACACAATTAAATATAAACAATTTTATTTTAGCATAAGCTAAATTTAAGTGGCATCGCCACAAATTTTTATAAGGAGAAAAATATGGCTAATAATCTAGAACTGACTAGAAATGTTGGTATCATGGCACATATCGATGCTGGTAAAACTACCACAACAGAAAGAATCTTGTTCTATACAGGTAAGTCTCATAAGATTGGTGAAGTTCATGATGGTGAGGCTACTATGGACTGGATGGCTCAAGAACAAGAACGTGGGATTACAATTACTTCCGCTTGCACAACTTGTTTCTGGAAAGGGCACAAAATAAACATTATCGACACTCCAGGACACGTTGACTTCACTATTGAAGTTGAACGTTCTTTAAAGGTTCTTGATGGTGCTGTTTTGGTTCTTTCAGCTCGTGATAAAGTTCAGCCACAAACTGAAACTGTTTGGCGTCAAGCTACAAAATATAAAGTTCCAACAATAATCTACGTCAACAAAATGGATAGAGATGCAGCTGACTTCTTCGGTTGCCTTGATTCTATCAAAAATAGACTTAAAACAAATCCACTTGCAATACAAATACCTATTGGGGAGGCAGATACTTTCTCAGGAATTATCGACCTTCTCACAATGAAAGTAGAAATCTATAAAGATGACCTTGGAAAAGAAATCTTAGTTGAAGATATTCCTGCAGATTACAAAGAAAAAGCTCAAAAATATCATGATGAAATGGTTGAAAAAATCGTTGAAACAGATGATGCTCTTCTTGAAAGATACTTTGATGGTCAAGAAATCACTATTGATGAACTTAAAAAAGCGATTAGAAAGGCAACTATTGCAAAAACTTTAGTTCCTGTGCTTTGTGGTTCTTCATATAAAAACAAAGGTGTTCAGATGCTTCTTGATGCTATGGTTGATTATCTTCCAAGCCCACTTGACATCGACCACATCACAGGTATTAATCCAGATACAGGGGAAGAAGAAACAAGAGCTCCAGATGAAAATGCTCCACTCGCAGGGCTTGCATTTAAGATTATGACAGACCCTTATGTTGGTGGACTTACATTCTTCCGTGTTTATAGCGGAAAACTTACAGCTGGTTCCTATGTATACAACTCAAACACTGGAAAAACTGAACGTGTTGGTCGTCTTATTCGTATGCACGCAAACAACCGTCAAGAAATCACTGAAGTAGGTGCAGGTGATATTGCCGCTATCGTTGGTTTAAAAGATACCATCACAGGGCACACTCTTTGTGATGAAAAACACCCAATTCAGCTTGAAAGTATGGAGTTCCCAGAACCAGTTATTCAACTTGCTATTGAACCAAAAACAAAAGATATGCAAGAAAAAATGGCTCTCGCTCTTGCAAAACTTTCAAGAGAAGACCCATCTTTCCGTGTTTCAACAAACCAAGAAACAGGGCAAACACTTATCGCAGGTATGGGGGAACTTCACCTTGAAATTATAGTTGATAGACTTTTAAGAGAATTTAAGGTTGAAGCTACAGTCGGTAAACCACAAGTTTCATATCGTGAAGCTATCAAAAAGGCTGTTAGAGCTGAAGGTAAATTCATTCGTCAAAGCGGTGGTAAAGGTCAATATGGTCACTGTGTTATTGATATGGAACCACTTCCAGCAGGTTCAGGTTATGAATTTGTTGACAAAACAGTTGGTGGTTCTATTCCTAAGGAATATATCCCAGCCGTTAATGCAGGTATTTCTGAAGCACGTATGAATGGTGTGCTTGCAGGTTATGAAACTGTTGACTTTAGAGTTACACTCGTTGATGGTTCTTACCATGAAGTCGACTCATCAGAAATGGCATTCAAGATTGCAGGTTCTATGGCATTCCAAGATGGTGCTAAGAAAGCAGACCCAGTAATACTTGAGCCTATTATGAAAGTTTCAGTTGAGGTTCCAGATGAATATCTTGGAACAGTTATGGGTAACCTTACATCTCGTCGTGGTATGCTTACAGGCAATGAATCAGTTGCTGGTGTTCAAATTGTAAATGCCGAAGTTCCACTTGCTGAAATGTTTGGTTATGCAACAGACCTTCGTTCTCAAACTCAGGGTAGAGGTAACTATGTTATGGAGCCACTTCGTTATCAAGAAGTTCCAAAATCAGTTGCAGCTCAAATTATTGGAGAGAGAGCAAAACAACAATAATCAAGTTTAAAATTTGTTCGCAAAAGCATACTTTTCATTATTTTATAATAATTTTTAATCATATTTAAAATAATGTTAAGCATGCCTTGAGCGATAAATAAAATAAATATTAAAATATTTGAAAAAACATTTTGTTTTTATAAAAAAGTATGCTAAAATACCATTAGCATAAAAGCGATTAAAGAAAATTTAAAAAGGAGAATATTAAAAATGGCAGAAGCTTATGTTAGATCTAAGCCACACGTAAACGTTGGTACAATCGGTCACGTTGACCATGGTAAG
>CALVPQ010000021.1 GCA_944351415.1 uncultured Clostridia bacterium
TTCGAACCCCAGGAGGCTTTCACCTCAACGGTTTTCAAGACCGCCGCTTTCGACCGCTCAGCCATCTCTCCATATTTTAGGTAACAATACCATTATACACAATTCAAATCCTTTTTTCAAGTATTTTTTAATATTTTTTTCTTTTTATTATTATTTTTTTAATATTGGTCTCTAATTTTTACATTAAAATGTATGTTTAAGGTTAAATTTTTATTGTTGGTGGTGGTTATACTTGTATTTTTTGCTAATCTAGTTTATACTATTGGATTTTCAAAAGTTTTATATAATATTTTTTTGTTAAGGGATAATTATATTAAAGAGCTAATATGCCAAAAACTATAATTATGATTAAGAGAAAGGCAAAAGGGTTGTTCAAGTTATTATTAAAAGAGTATAAAAACTTAAAGGTTTAAATTTTCCTTATATTTTAAATGTAAATTTTAAAAGATGAATAAGTAGACTTTGATATAACTTCACCATTTATAGAGTCTATTTTTTATTACTTTGTTTAACGTTGTTTACAATAAACTTTATATTTAAGTATGAGCCAAAGAAGTTTTTAAGTTTTTTAATGGTGACAAGTTTGAATATTATTTAGCGGGACATAAACCAAATTTTTATAAAAATATCTACTATATGAGAATAAAATGTGTAGACGTGAAAGTTTTACAGGATTTAACTAGGTTAGCCATAAGAAATCAACATTTTTACAGAAAGTTCAAATATAATGTTTTTGTATAATAAATATATATTATTAAATAAAAAAAATTATTGTAAAATTAGAAAATAAAACACAAAAAGCAAATAAAAACATTAAATCTGGAGATATTAAAATAGGTTTAAAAATAAAATGAAAAAATAACAGAAAAAATATAAAAAATAAAAATAAAAAAATAAAAATTATTATAAAAAATTAGGAATTTTATTAGTAAAAAATAAATTTATGTGTTATACTAAAACTAAATTAAAAGGGGAAAGATTATGTTATCATTATTGGCAACAGTTGAAAGTGCTCTAAGAACTTTCTTTAATCAGCTTACCGATGCATTAGGCTTTGTGGGCTATCTTGGATTAGTTTTAGGGGTAGAAGTTTTATTTATCGCATTATTTGTGATAAAATCAGCTTTTTCTTATGAAGCCAGACTAAAAAGAAGTTTAGACAAATTAAATAAATGGCTTTTTAAAAACAAAAAAATTGACTCAAACAATATTAAAGATTTCACAAATATTGTTAAGAAAGGGCCAAAACGTTTAGTTTATTTCTGGCAACAATACATACTTTATAGAGATGGTGAACCATCTAAATATCTTTCAGAAGAAAATTTGATTGAAAAACCGCTTAAAACAAGTGCCTGGGTAAGTAATATCAGAAATCTTGGTATCCTAACGGGTATATGGGCAGTCATCAGTTTAATGCTTGGTCTTTCATCTCAAATCACATTTGATTTACCAAGCATAGTTATGGCTTTAATTTTCCCAGCATTAGTTGCTATTCTTGGTGTTGTTGCAATAATTGCACTTAAGGCAAAACGTGTTTCAAATCTTGACGACATCTATCATATCTATCATATTTTTATAAGATTTTTAACAAATGCCTGTGTTGACCTTACTCCATACCTTGACTTTAATCTTCTTTTCACGGAGAAAGAACTCGAAAATGGAAGCCCACAGCTTCGTGAATACTATGAAGCAAGAGCAAGAAAGATTAAAGAAGAATTTGAAAATGCACAAAAGAATGATACTCCTATTGAAAACTATAAGTTTGAAAATGTTGGAGTAGATGGCACACTTCTTTTAAATCGTGCCATGAAAGAAAGCGAGGTTTATATTTCAAAAAAGAACCAAACACTTTCTCAAATAGCACAAATTGAAGCTCAAAAAGATGCCTTAAGAAGAAATTATGAAAATGTGCAGATGGATTTACAAAGAAAAATCCAAGCCTCTAAAGAGAATATCCAAAAATTAATTGAACAACAAGCTGCCACCACCAGCCGTATTGAAGTTGGTTTATTAAGACAGCAACAAGAAAAAGAAGTTAATAAAAGAGCTTCACTTCAAAAGGATTACGACCAAGAAGAAAAAAGGTATCTTTCTTCTAAAGATGAACTTGATAAAGAAATTCAAGAACTTAACAAGATTCTTGATGAAGGGCTTGATGATGTTCAAAAAGGTATGTCTGCTGAATATCAAACCTTCTTTGAAAAGGTTATGAAAAGCGCATATCAAGTGGCAGAGGCAAAGGTAAAAGAAGAGAAAAATTCTTTAATAAATGAAAAGAATAAAAATGAAAGTGAACTTATCAGTGTTCAAACACAAATCAAACGTCTTAAAGATGAAAATGACACATTAAGAGATAGACTTGCTCAGTATGATGCTAATTACCAATCTAATTCACAACCAACTGAACAGGGTTATTATGACGAAAATGGCAACTATATTTATAGTGATGGCTCATACCATGATACAAATGGATTGTTCCATGATGTTGATGGAAAAGTATATAATATGAATGGCGAGCTTGTTTCTCAAGATATAAGTCCAGAAGAGCAAGAGAAACTTGCAAAAGAAGAAATCAAGAATGAACAAATTGATGCTTTTGGTGCTTATATAGATGAGAATAATCAGGTAACTCCTGCAGAGCCAATTAATCAAGAAGAACCAGATACAGCAGAAACAATTGTTGTTGCTCCTGAGGAAAAGGTAGAAGAAAAAACAGAGGAAACTGCAGCTGGGGAAGAAGAAAAAGCGGCAAAAGAGACAGAAACTTCAGTTGAAGAAGAGAAAGATAAAGAGCCTGAGTCTACAGAAGGGTCTGAAGAAACTACAGCAGAATATCCACTTGCAATAGTTGAACCACAACCTGAGAAGAAAAAACGAGGCAGACCAAGGAAAAATCCAGCTTCAGAAGAAAAAACTGAAGAAAGCGCAGAGCCAAAGAAACGAGGCAGACCAAGAAAACAGGCAGGTGATGAACCTAAAGAAGAAAAGTCTACATCTCCAAAGAAACGTGGACGTCCAGCAAAGTCAACAACAACTAAAGCGAAAACAGCAGAAAATCAAGCAGATGAAACACAACCTAAAACAACAAAAACTTCAACAAATAAAAATGGCTCAAGTTCTGCTAAAAAACGAGGCAGACCAAGAAAGACCACAACTTCGGCGAAAGAAAAGGCAGAAAGCACAGAGCCAAAGAAACGAGGCAGACCAAGAAAGCAATCACCAGAGTTAAGCGGAAGTTTTCTTGATAAAATTAATGAACTTATAAGCCAAGAAGAAAATAAACTTAAGAACATGAAAGCTTATTTTAATTCAGAAATAGACCAAGCTTTAGAACCAGAAGAAAAAGATAGTTTAAATCAAGAGAAAGATGATATAATGTCTGCAGTTGAGTCACTTAAAGAGCAAGCAAATCAGGCTAAATCAAGTGGTCAATCAGAAGAGTTATCAAAAGTTAATAAACGTATCGAAGATTTAATTAAAGAGCTAACTAACATAAATTCAGGTGATGAAGGTGGTGAAGGAGAAAGTTCAGACACTGCTCAATAATTAAAATAAAAATTTCAAACTAATGCACCCTTAAGTGTTTAACCTTGGGGTGCATTTTTTATTTTTTGAATCCGAACTTGCTTGCAAGGGTGAGGCTGATGGTCATTCAAACGGTGATGAGTGTGCATTAGCACACAAATTCGCAAGAATTTATTAAAATTTTATGTTAGTAAAATTTTAACATCACATAGTTTATATTTAATTTCTATTTCTAATATTAATTTTCATCTATGTTATATTGACTTTTTATTCAAACTAATATATCATAATTATAAATAAAATTGATAGGTGTGTTTTATGACAAAAAAGAAAAGTATTATTCTTTTGATAATTGTTGCAATACTTATTGTTGCAACTGTAGTTGTTGTTGCCTTAGTTCCTAAGAATAAAGATGAAGATAGAGTAAGTTTAATAGGCATAGGCGGTGGCGGTGCTTTTTTTAACCCTTTAATAGACCCAAATGATAGTGATATATATTATGTAACGAGTGATATGGGTGGTTTATATTATTCCTATAATAAAGGACAAACCTGGGATAGAAGTTATCGTAGGGGTGTTTTTTCAAAAACTGCTGTGGCGGCTGATAGCACATTATTTTGTGGGGGATATGGCTTATATTCAAGTATTGATAAAGGGAAAACACTAGAACTTATTTATCCTCAAAATGTGCAATATAGTGTCAGTAGAGCTGGCTGGCATGAAAATTTGATGTTAGCAGAGGTATATTATAATGAAAATGAAACAACTTATGATAATGGCTACATAAGAGATATTACCACCACAGAAGATAAAGTGTATTTTGTTACCTTAAATTGGAATGAAAGAAATAATTTTAAACTTTTATCCTGTGATTATAATGGTGATAACCTTACACTTTTATATGAAGAAACTATAATTGGTAAAAGTGTGGGAAGTTTTGAGGTGTATCTTGCCGTAAAAGATAATGGTATATATTTTTCACTAGAAGAAAGATTATGCTTTTACGACTTTGAAAATCAAAATTGCAACACCATTTATAACACCACAGGCAAGCTGAGAGATGTTGAAATAATAGGAGAATATCTATTTTTTATTGATGATGTTGGCGCTCAGAGTAAAATACTTTATACCAAAGATTTTCCTATTAACCAAGATTTAGCAAACTTCCAAGATTTAATGGATTATAATAATCTACCTACAACTTTTACAAAATATGGAATTGATGGAACATTTGAATGGCATTTTAAAGAACTATCAGGCAATAATTTTGAAAACATATATCTATCTTTTTCGTCTTTTTCACAGGAACTTAACGATTCTGTTGATGGTATAATGAAATTTAATGGACAGGCTTTTGAATGGGTTTTTGATTCAATGTATAAAACTCGTTCTACGGTTTCCAGGGAAGATTGGTCTTATGGTTCACACGGCCCATTTTATGGGATAACTAAAAATCCACACGATGATGATATGTGTCTTGTATCTAATATCGAGTCTGTTTATGTGATGCATTATGCAAACGAAGAGGATAGGGAAGTTTATACCACACATACCATAGTCACTAAAAATGGTGAAACAACAACTTTTTCAACAAATGGTTTAAACGTGCAGACTACTTATAGTGTGCATTATGACCCATTTAATACAGACCACATTATTATTTGCACAACAGATTTAGGCTTGCAAAATAGTTATGATGGTGGCAAGACGTGGCAACGTATGACAATTACCGGCACAGATTATTCTATATACAATACTTGCTATGACCTATATTTTGACCCTGACGAAAAAGATGTTGTTTATGGATTGTGGAGTTCAAGACATGATGCACCTTATGACCCAACTACTGATAATAGAGATACAACTAAGGGTGTTTTTGCTGTATCTTATGATGGTGGCAATACTTGGGATATGAATTATAGTTCTGGTCTACCTACCGACTCAATACCGGTAAAAATGAGTGTTAATAAAGATGCAAACAATTTTACTATAGCAGTTGCTACTTTCAATAGGGGGTTTTATCTAAGCCAAGATGGTGGAAAAACATTTACCGACATAAATGATGGCATAGAAACTGTGTCGGAGCTTATTTACGGAGAGGATATAGTGCTTGATGACGACACTATATATATGCTTACAGCGCCATATCAAGAAAATAATGAATGGAAATCTAGCAGACTTTATAAGCACACTATATCTTCAGGCGAAAATCAAGAAATATCACTTGTTTCAATTGACAAAGATAATGTAAGTGAAGGCGTTGTTTTGGTTCGAAGTTTAACCTATTCCAAAGAGAAAGGGTTGTATCTAAATGTTATGCCAACTTTTAATTATGAATGGTTTATGGAATTAAATAATGGATTTTGGGTAAATCACAATGGTGGAATTTATCACTATAATGGACAAACTTTTGATTGTATCTTTGGAAATGATGATGGCATATTCAATTCAGCCTTTTCACCAGATGGCACAATGTATGCTGTTGATGAATATGGAACAATATATGTTGAAAGTGAAGGTGAATTTAGTATATTAGTTGATAACCTATTTACAATGCTAAAAAACATCAGTTTTTCACCTGATGGGGAAATTCTTTATGTAACTGCTTTTGGTGGCGGAGTATATAAAATTTTGTTGTAAACTTAAAAAGTATGTAATAATCTAAACTTTATAAATAAATTTTATTCTACACTAAAATATTTAACAATTTTTACCCATATTTAAATATTTATTTATACTAAAAAACGAAGAGTTGTAAGTGACTACTATTGCATCACGAACTCTTCGTTTTTATTCTAAAGTGTTTTTTCACTCCTATTTTTTAGTCTAAGTATCTTTGATTTATATCAAGAAAATGGTTAATATAATCATCTAACTCAAAAATTTTTACATAACTAAGGCAATATATACAGCAGTAAATACAATACAAATCAATATTCCAACTAAGCTTATAATAAGACTTGCTATTCCAATTTTATGTTTGTTTAAATGTCTTTGCCAATTTGCAAAAGATGTGCTAGTAAGAGAACAGCCTAGAAAGAAAGCTAAAGCAAAAGCATAAAATACTATTGCTCCGAAGAAGGATAATACAGGCGCATTACTTATATCTCCCACTGTAGATGAAGCTACATTTTTTTGCAAATATTGTTCCAATAATAACAAAAGCAATCACTCCAATCAGCCCTATAACGGATAAGATTATTGACTGAATGCCAAGACGTTTACTTTTGCTTTTTGTTTCCTCTCCAGCAGCGCAAATCATAAGGTATTGTGCTTTTGCTCCAAATAGTCTTTTAAATATATTCATATTAATTATCCTTTTAAATTAAATTTTAAATGTAATATCAGTTTCTGTTCTAGTATATTGCCTATAGCGTTCAAAAATTACTTTGTATTTTTACTAGTAATGTTGATTTAAAAGCCTTATTTTTTTGATTAAACTTTTTTATACCTAAATCAACTAAGCCATTATAAAAATTCACACAATTAAAGTTGAAAGATTACTATTTTAACTACCAAAAATTTCTCTTGTAATATTTGTTATACCTCTTTTAAGTCATATAAGCTTAGGGGGTATGAGTAAACAAGATTTATAACTTGATAAAATTATAAACAAAAAAATAGAGAAAGTCAATCAAATACATAATATTATAAAAAAAATAAAAATAATAGTTTACATGTTTAAATGAAGTCATATTTTTTTAAAAATATTTGATTTTAAAACTATAAATTCAAAATTTATTTAGCAACAATATCAAGTTCTATTTTAGCACTTACTTCAGGGTGAAGCTTAATATTGATTTTATAGTTACCAATAGTTTTAAGAGGTTCTTTCAGTTCAATCTTTCTTTTGTCTATTTCAAATCCCTTTTTGTTTAATGCCTCACTGATTTCTTTGGTTGTTACTGAGCCAAAGGTTTTACCATTTTCTCCACATTTAATTTCAACAACAATTTTTGCATTTTCAAGTTTATCAGCCATAGCTTTTGCTGCCTGCTTTTCCATTTCTTTATGATAATCACTGGCAGATTTTTTCATTTTATTTTCACTTATAGCACTATTATCTGCAATGCGTGCTTTGCCTGTTTTGAGCAAGAAGTTTTTTGCATAGCCATCGGCAACTTCTTTTATTTCTCCTTTTTTTCCTGTTCCTTTAACGTCAGTTAATAATAAAACTTTCATTTTTTCTCCTTATGGCTTAATTTTATTGTATTTTGTTTGAAAAGTCAAACGTTTGTCAATAATAAATAAAAGGCAAACATTTATAAAATAAATAAAAAATAGTTTGCTTTATCTTAAAGGAGAAATTATGGATATAAGATGTAGAAAAACAACTTGTTTATATAATGATAGATTTAGTTGTAAAGCCAAGGCGATACTGGTTGATAATAATGTGATTTGCTCAACTTTTGAAAGAGATAAAGATAAAAAGAAAGTTGATGATATAACTAAACATCTTTTTGAAAGAGAGCCTGACTTTGCTCCGCAACGAGACAGCAAAGCATTAGATATAAATTGCAAAGCAAATTGTTTATTTAATCATAATGGAAGGTGTGTATCAAATGGAATAACATTAAATTCTATAAAAGAGAAACCCTATTGTGTTAGTTTTTTAAAAGAATAATGAAATATCTAAATAAGATATTTATAAAACCCTTTATTCTATACTTGCATTTTAATAAATTTTAGTTTATAATCTTTATATGGGAAAGATAAAAATAGACTTTGAATCCTTGGAAAGACTGGCAAAAACACCAGAAGAAGAGAACAAACCTGAGATTAAAACTGAAGATGTTAAACTTTCATACAAAGTGTATGGACATGATTTCACACTCTCAGATGCCGACTATATAGATTATTATCGCACAAGAATGAAAATGATGGTAATGCGCTTCATGCTTGTGGGGCGTATCAGCGACAAGGGTGTATATAAAATTAAAGATGAAATAAAATATGACCTTATAAGTATGCTTAAAGAAATAAGCGACGAGGGAGAAGATTACATTCGTGGTGAAGCATATTTTATGAAAAAATATTTTTATTTTCATATTAATGTATCAAGAGATGGGGGAAATGCAAAAGCTTCATTATACTTGTCAGAATTTGTTGACGATTTTCTTGAAGAAGATTATATTGTTTCACATATAGCAGATTATGAAGATGTTGATGACCAACATTTTATGAATAAGGTTAAAGAAATATTTAATTTAACAGATGTGGCAATAAAAAACGATGAACTTAAAATCCCTAATCTTGCCGTGCTTATGCAAGATGAATATGATATAGATAAATATATTGGTGGTCTTTATGATATAGCCTCACAAATATATGTGATGCGTATGCTTAAACTACTCGAAGAAAGTGGAAACCCTGTGTGTATAGACATTATAAGGCGTTTCAGAGAACTTTCTGTTGATATTGAAAGCGAAGAAAATGTTGAAGAGGGCAAACGTGCAGTAAATAAGAACACCAGACTTAAAGCACTTCTTGATAGGGCAATTGATGAAAAAGGTGGAATAGAAAAACTTAGTGTAGACAAAGAAAAGCTTAAGAACATAGTTCACGAAATCAACAAATCAGTAAAAGCTATTGATGGACTTCAAAGAAGACCAGCTGCTATAGAAGTTTTAAGAACAGATACTCCAAAAGCGGAAGGTGGCAGTGCAAAGCCAAAGAAAGTTGCTGGCAAGCCACAGTCAAAGGCAGCTGGCAACAAGGGGAAGCCTGCTGGAAAGGACAGCAAAAAACCTTCATCAAAGAGTTCTGGAAAAGGTGACACCAAAAAAGAAACAAAGAAACCTGAAGAAAAAGATAAAAAAATATTATATACAGGCAATCCTTATGAAGCTATTGAGAAAAGACTTAAAAAAGAAGCTGAACTTAAAAAACGTGCTGCTGAAAAGGTTGATAATGAAAATGAAAACAACGAGATAGAAAATGAAGAATTAAATAATGAAAACAAAATAGAAGACAAAAAAATACCTGATAAAAATATAATTAAGAATAATAAACTCAAACCATCAAGACCACTAATAAAAATTTCATCAGTGAATATGTCAGTTGATAAAACAAATGAAGAAGATAAAATAATGTTAAAATTAACTTCCCAAAAAGAAGAAAATAATGATGAGAATACACATAAAACAAAGGAAGGTATGCTATTTGTAAACGTATATAAGAGAAGAACGATTAAATTGTCAAAAAGTTATAGAAAATTTCCAGCTCAAAAAGTAAAAATAAACTTGGAAGACATTCCTTCTATAGAAAAAACTCAATACGAACCTGAAATGGGTGAGTAAAATCACAATAGCTATTTAATTAAAAAATATATATAACACAAAAAAACTAGCAAACATGCTAGTTTTTTTATGCTCTTTGAATTTATTTATTCAACTTCAGGGTCTCCATTTTCTCTTTTTCTATGCACTTCTTCATAAATTTCTGTAAATACAGGCTCAGTCTTGAATATTTTTGTTTGTTCAGCAACTGCGGCAGATAAGTTGCCAACATCAGCAAGGTCTAAGCTTGGTTTTAAAATATAATTTCCGTCCTGGTCTTTTCCAACTATAGTATCAATAATTTTGCTCATGTCTAATCCAAGCTGGTCACCATTGTATACAAAGATATTGAAAGCCCCTACTAGCGCACTATCTTCAGGTGACACATATTCTGGAAGTGTTGCTGTAGATTTCATTTTATAGTCGTCCCAATTGGTTGTATTTTTTTTCCAAGAATCACCAGCAAAAAGTCTTCTTAAAGTCTTTGTAAAGAAAGACTTATTAAAGATTTTTCTTGCTTCTGGGTTTTTGTCAAGTTCTAAAAGTAGAAACTTAAACTTGCCACCAAGGTCATTACTATCAAAACCTGTTTCACTATCTGGATAATATAATTCTCCTGAAAGAGCTTGAATTATAAGTTGAGGTAATCTTTCTTTTGCTAATGCAGTATCGCCTTTACCAGTAAATAGATTATTTAGGATAGTAAGGAGATAGGTGTTATTATTTTTTATTTCCATAATTTGCACTGGTGTTAGATTCTCTCTTTTTGCATAATCTTTATCAAATAGAAATGGATTCTTTTCTTCCATAATATTCTCCTTTTAATAAAAGTTTTTATTTTTCTGCCTATATATTATCACATTTTTTATGAATTGTAAATAGCAAATTTATAATTTTAACTAAATTTTTTATTTTTTCAGTAATTTTTAGAGCGTAAAATAGTTTTTAGTATAATAAAAAGTAAAAAATTTTTAGCGAAATAAAATCTTAATATTTTTATCCAAGTAAGAACCCTTGAATAATCATATCTTCAGCTTCTTCTTGGGATAGTCCAAGTGTCATAAGTTTTATAAGCTCATCTCCAGCAATCTTTCCGATAGCTGCTTCATGGATAAGAGAAGCATTAGAGTCTATTGCATCTATCATGGGTGTTGAAACAATCCGAGCCTTGTTTAAAATAATGCCGTCACATTCAACGTGTCCAAAACATTGATTTTTGCCGATAAGGTCTGACTTGAATTCTTGATAAGAACTATCTTTTGCAACACTGTGGCTAACAACTTCAACTCTGCTATCTTTTCCAAGCAGTTCAACTTTAAACTGTGTCTTTGCTGTTTGCTCATCAGTTGTTAATATATTTTCTTGAATATGCAGGGTGGCATTATCATATAGTTTAGCATTAGTCCTGCGAATGGTAGATGTCACACCTTCAAGTTGCAAAGTTTCCATTTCCATAAAAGAATTTTCTTTCATAAAGATTTTTGTAACTGGGTTTAAGATTTTTCCACCACTTCCACTGCCTTCACCAACATGTTTTTCAATATATTTTACCTTGGCATTAGCTCCAATATGAAAAGTATGAATACCATTATGCATACTAGTCTTGCAGGTGTTATTGTGTATTCCGCAACCTGCAATAATCAAAACGTCGGCATCATGACCAATATAAAAATCATTATAAACAAGGTCGCTTAAGCCACCGACTGTGATGATAACGGGTATATGCACACTCTTATTTTTAACATTAGGTTTAACAAAAATATCAATTCCGCTTTTATTTTTTTTAGGCCTTATATCAATATCCTTTGTGGTATTTCGAACGGCAGCTTGACCATTCTTGCGAAGATTAAATGCTCCGCTTGGAATTTTATGCAAGTCTGCAATTTTTTCAAGTAATTTTTGCTCAATATTATTCATCTTTCTCTCCTTGTAATTTATGACAGGTGCGACTATTTAAAAGCGGAGAAATTTCATTGAGTGAACCGATTTTTTCAATTTGACCATCACGAAGTAAGATGATAACATCAGCAATTTCAAGAATTTTCTTTTGGTGGCTAACTATTATATTGCAAGAATTTTTTAAAGAAGTAAAAATTTTTGTAAGTTGTTCAAAGCTCCATAAATCAATACCTGCTTCAGGTTCATCGAATATATTAAGCTTTGAATTACGTGCCAATACCATGGCAAGTTCAATACGTTTAAGTTCACCACCAGAAAGTTTGTCATCAAGTGGTCTGTTGATGTATTCTTTAGCACAAAGCCCAACCATAGATAGATAATCGCAAAGTTTGTCTACTGTGTTTTTCTTTCCTGAAGCCACATCAAGAAGTTCTCTTACTTTAAGCCCCTTAAATGTCACAGGTTGTTGAAAAGCGTAACTTATGCCAAGTTTAGCCCTTTCGTTTATTGACATGGTTGTTATATCTTGTCCGTTAAAAAAAACTTGCCCCTCTGTTGGTTGCAAAATTCCCATAATAATCTTACTAAGTGTTGATTTTCCACTTCCATTTGGACCGGTTATAACATAGATTTTTCCATCTTCAAAATAAGTATTTATATTTTTTAATATATTGTTTTCTTTGTCAGATTCAACAATATTATAACTTAAATTCTTTATTTCTAACATGGTTTGATTATATCATTCGTTCTTTTTATTGTCAAGCAATCTAAGGTTAGATAGAAACAAGGTGAAGGTATGTTTTTAAGAAGCCAAGAGTTATTTTATACAAAGAAATGTTTATCAGGGCAAGCGAATATGTGATTTTGCTTTTATCAAAATCACATAAGAACAATTTTATTGTTCTTCAAAAAAACTTGCCTGCAAGTTTTTTTATTCGCTTGCCTTTTTCATGCGGTTACTAAAAAATATGCACTCAAAAGTCGGTGATGCCAAGCAAAAAATCAACGCTAACACCGAAGTATCTTGCAATTTTTATCAACATATCAAAGTTACATTCTCTTTCACCATTTTCCCAGTATGATATAAGCCGCTCGCTGATAAATAATTCGTTTGCAAGCTGTTTGCGTGAAATACCTTTTTCTGTTCGAAGCTCTCTTAATCTTTCTTTAAACTTATTCATTTTAAAATTTTAGAACAAAAAGTTCCGAGTTACTTGACATAGAACATTTTGTTCCATATAATTTATATAGAAAATTCAAATTTATGCATTAACTTTATATGATTTAGCTTTAAGTAAGAGCTATAAGGCACAAACCATAGAGCAAGCAAAAGCAGATATTATAGACATATTAAACGATAGAAAGCGAATAAAGTGGATGTGATAAACCAGACGTTATGGACAAACTAGACGATAAAAAGTGGATAATCTGGATGTGAAAAACTAGGCGTTATAGATAGAAAAGACAATAAAAAGTGGCTAAGCCACAAAAATTTTAAAAAATTTTAAAAAATTTGTTAAATTTGCTTGACAAGGGTTTTTTGGGGGTAAACTAATAGCATAAAGATAGACGCCTTAATGCGGCTATTGCGAGTGGCGAGCTAAATGCTCGGCGACTGTTCGATAGGGTAAGTTGGAGATATAAACATTGTTTCCGCTCTCTCAAACTAAGTTTGCCGCGAGAGCGAATGTGTAAATTTTTGCAAAAGTAAAAATTTACGAAAAGCTTACGCCTTTCACAAACTCCATAAGAGATTGTCCATTCGCTCTCAGATTCCAGTCCGCTCGCTCGCAAAAATGAAAAAGAAGAACGAATTGTATACAAGGAGTGGAGGCGAAAGAAGATTATATAAGATACACATTGCGGCTTACAAAAGAGCAGAACGAGCAGCTGAAAACCTTAGCAAAGAAAAACGGTCTAACGTCAGCAACAATGATACGCTTTTTGATAATGCAGGAACTAAATAAGAATAAGTGATAAAAGGTAGGTGAAAGATGAGTAAAATAATAAAAATGTATTCAATATTTATGTGTTTTGTGTTAGTGTCTTGTCTTATAATATATGGTGTTTTGTCGTCACCAACAGGTATAGTACAAATAGGCGGTTCATTAACTTATTTTGTACCCGCATTGCAGGTGACGGCAGTATCATCAAGCGGAGCAACTACAGATACATATACAGACCTTGCAGGTGGAGTAGCAATAGACGGCTCAGTAGATTTATCAGGAATAACCTTTAACACAGGTGAAACAACCCTTACAATCTCAATGACTTCACTAAGTGCAAATTATATCAAAAATATAGTAAACTATGATTCAGGTACAGTAAGCTATAACACCACAGGCACAAGTGGAACACTGTTTGTTCACTCAACAAGTTTATACCTTCCACAAAACGCAAGCGGAGAGCTTACAAGCGGTGAAAGCAAAGATTTAACAATCTATGTAAACAACAACACAGGTTCACCAACAACAATCTCAGGACTCCAAGTATCCTTTGAAGAGAAGGCAAGCTTACTTCAAGCAGACACTGAAAACCAATATTGGTATGTAGAAATGGGCACAGTAATGGGACAGACACAGAGTGAGTATATCCGTTGGAAATATATCGCGTCAGTGGATGATAGCAGCGGTAGTGATGTTGCAACAAAATATGCAACCTTTGACGCAGATACAACACCAACAGGTGAAGGTTACTTCTACCTAGAAACAAACGTTCTGTCAGCAATAGGTAAAGATGGCACAAACGATATAATAGAAGTATCATTTAATAACGAGCATAGAAACAACTATCATCAACAACATGGATGGACGAATGTCCAAGCAAATGACTATGCAACAAGCAATGTAAGACAATATATCAATGGAAATGATGCCTATGATAATTATACACATTCAAATTCAACGTATACACCAAGCGGAAGATTATCAAATATGTATGATGATTTAAACATTGATACAGCAAATGATATAATATACAATCAAATAATCACAAGGTCACTAGGGGAATTATATCAAGATAATACAAGTTCATCAACAAATCCAAGTGATGTAACCTTCCCAGACTTAAGCGGAGCAGATGCAGGCTATCAATATCAAGAAACAGACGAGGATGCATTCTGGCTCTTATCATACTATGAAGTATACAACCTTGTAGGAAGTTCAAGTTCAGATAGAGTATGGCCAACAGGTTCAGCTAACTACTATTGGCTCCGTTCGCTTTTTTTGTCTCGTGGTAATGTTGTGTATGGTGTTTATGAGTCAGGCAATCTCACTACTATTAATGTCATCGGCAGCTTTAGTGCGGCGCGAGCAGCTTTCAAATTTTCGATATAATAATTAAATTTAACAAGATAATAAAAAACATTAAAAATAAAAATGGTGCAAAATTAGCCTAGGGTTAAAATGCACCATTTTTTTAAATTATTTTTATTTAAAATATTTTAATTATTTTATTTATTATTCAAAATAATTTATATTTTAATTAATTTTTTTATATTGTCATTTTTTTATTTTTATTAAAAATTTTAATTAAATTATTTTATTTTAAATTTTTTATATTTCCGTTTTTATCTATTGTCATATTTTCACTATTTGGCACAAGTGGAAGCCCTGGCATAAGAGATATTTTTCCAGCAATAACAACTAAAAAACCTGCACCATTTTTAAGCTCTATATCTCGTACGTGCAAGGTAAAATTTTGTGGCACGCCAAGCAGTTTTTCATCATCAGAGAGTGAGTATTGTGTTTTTGCAATGCATATAGGCAGGTCTTTAGCTAGCTTTTCAAATTGCCTTATCTTCTCTTTTGCAAGTGAAGAATAACTTACATCACAAGCACCATAGATATTTTTTGCAAGAGATAGTATTTTTTCTTCTATTGTTTCATTTAAAGCATAAGCAAAATTGAGTGGGGTGTTCTTCTTGTCACAAAGCTCTTTAACTTTCTTTGCAAGCTCTATGCAACCAGCACCACCTTCAAGGTAAGGTGAAGCCACTTCGACAGGGCAGTTTAAACTTTCGCAAAAGTTTTTTACTTTTTCTAAATCTGCTTCGCTGTCGCCGTCAAACTTATTTATTGCAACTATAGTTTCTTTATTAAATATTTGTCTAAAGTTTTCAATATGCTTTCTAAGGTTTTCAAGCCCGCCATTTAATCCACCATTATTGCTATGTGTTTTTATTGCTTTAATAGTTGCCACAATAACAACAACGCTAGGATTAAGTTGGTTTAGCCTGCACTTTAGGTCGATAAATTTTTCACCGCCAAGGTCACCACCAAAACCTGCTTCGGTGATGACATAATCACCAAGTGTCAAAGCATAATTTGTTGCAAGCACTGAGTTGCAACCGTGTGCAATATTAGCAAAAGGTCCGCCATGCACAATAGCAGGTGTTCCTTCAAGCGACTGCACAAGATTAGGCTTTATTGCATCTTTTAGAAGTATAGCCATAGCATCTTGTGCCTTTAAGTCTTTTGCTAAGATAGGCTTTCCGTCTTTAGAAAAAGCAACTAAAATATTGCCAAGCCTTTGTTTTAAATCTTCAAGGTCCTTTGCAAGGCAAAGAATTGCCATAATTTCACTTGCCGCAGTAATGATAAAACTATCTTTTCTCTCAACATTATTTTTAAGTTTTTCTTGAGAGATAGTTATCTCTCTAAGAGCCCTGTCATTCATGTCCATACATCTATTGAAAAGAATTTTATCCTTATCAATATTAAGTGGGTTGCCGTGATAAATATGATTGTCAATAAGGGCGCAAAGTAGATTATTTGCCGAAGTGATTGCATGGAAGTCGCCTGTGAAATGCAAATTTATATCGTCACTAGGTATAAGCGATGCCATGCCACCGCCTGTTGCTCCGCCTTTAACACCAAACACAGGACCAAGTGATGGCTCTCTTAAAGCAAGCACTGCATTAAAGCCAAGCTTTCTCATGCCATCTGCAAGTCCTATTGAAATTGTGGTTTTGCCTTCTCCGTATTTTGTTGGACTCATTGCTGAAACAAGGATAAGTTTACCCTTAGGCTCCATTTTCTCAAGTTTAATCTTTGCTTTATAGTTGCCGTAAAACTCAATATTTTTTTCTTCTAGCCCAATTTTATTTGCTATAGCAATTATTTTTTCTGCCATTTTATCTCCTAAACAACATTTTATCACAATAAGAATAATTTGTAAAATGATATAATGATAGTTGGTGTAGTTCTTTTTTTTGATTTAAAGAGCCTAATTTATTTTTAATTTAAAAAAATATTTTTCAAACCTGTAAAAATATGGTATTATATTACTATGAACATAACAGATATTATTTCACAGGCTAAAGACTACAAACTTATTTGCCAAGAGATTGCAAAAGGAACTTTATCAAAAGCAGTGCTTATTATTTCTAAGGACGGTATTTATGGCTACGAGTTTGCAAAAATGGTGGCATCTGCACTTTTAAATAATGGAGAGCAACTTAAAAATGAGAATTTTACCCGTGTTGAAATTGGTTCTCACCCAGATGTTAAAACCTATCCACAAAAAGATAAACTTCTTGTAAGTGATAGCGAAGAAATTGTGCTTGAAAGTTATGCACGCCCTGTGCTTGCTGATAAAAAGATATTTATAATCAAAAATTTTGACAATTCTATGGAAGCGGCACAAAATAAACTTCTAAAAATCTTAGAAGAGCCACCACATAATGTTTACTTCATTTTAACTTGTTCAAATTCAAACCTTGTGCTTCCAACGATAAGGTCAAGATGCAATAAATATGAGCTTTCAAAACTTCCGCAGGATATAATAGAAAAATATATGGAAGGCAAAGACAATGCTTCTCTTATCACTAGTCTTAGTGATGGCTATATAGGAAGAGCTGAATTTTTAAGTGAATTTAAAGAACTTCCTCATCTATTTGAAAGTGCATTATCTGTGCTAACAAAGATGAAAACAAGCAAACAAGTTCTTTTATTTTCTAAAAATCTTTTGATGTATAAAGAACATTTTGAACTTATAATAGAGATTTTATCATTAGCTCTTGAAACTTTGCTTGTTATAAAAAGTGGAAGTGATAAACTATATTTAAAATCAGCAGAAAGCGAGCTAAGTGCTGTGCAAAACGAGTATAGCATAAGGGCAATTTGTGAAATTCAAAGTTTGCTTGACAAGGCGGTGAAAGAACAGTCTTATAATGGGAATATCACACTTATTATAGAAAATTTATTGTTGAATATATTGGAGGTTAAATTTATATGCAAGTAGAAGTTGTTTCAGCAAAGTTTCATAATGGAAGTCATAGTTATTCATTCAGTCCAAACGGGCTTGAACTTCATTTAAACGACTTGGTTATAGTGGAAACAGAGAAAGGCAAAGATATAGTTAAAATTGTTAAAGAAAAAGAACTTATTGATGAAGAAAAATTGTTAGAGCCACTCAAAAATGTGTTAAAGGTGGCGGACGAAAAAGATATAGAAATGGCGAAGGAAAACTACAAAAAAGCAGAAGCACTGCTTCCAGAGGTTAAAGAAATCATTAAAGAAGAAAAACTTGATATGAAAGTTATTAATGTTGAGTGTAATTATAACTTTTCAAGACTGACGATAAATTTTATCTCTGACAACAGAGTCGATTTCCGCGACCTTGTTAAAAAATTGGCAGACAAGTTTAAAACAAGAATTGAACTTCGCCAGATAGGTCCACGTGACACTGCAAGAATTTTGGGTGGGTATGGTCCATGCGGACTTGAATGTTGTTGCCATAAAGGTTTTGGAATAAATGACCATATCTCTATAAAAATGGCTAAAAATCAAGGTCTTAGTTTAAACCCTAACAGCATAAGTGGACTATGCGGAAAAATGCTTTGCTGTCTTGCTTATGAAAATCAATACTATGTTGCTCTCTTAAAGATTATGCCAAAGGTTAATAGCATGGTAAGCACTCCCGACGGACAAGGCAAAGTTATGTATAACGACCTTTTAAAACAAACCGTTACGGTTAAATATGAAGATGAGGAATTTAGCGAGCTTAAGGAATACCCGCTTTCGGAAATAAAATTTTAAAGAAAACTTTAAAAT
Source organism: uncultured Clostridia bacterium (assembly GCA_944351415.1). GTDB lineage: Bacteria > Bacillota > Clostridia > Christensenellales > UBA1242 > Caccovivens. The sequence goes on from CALVPQ010000021.1 coordinate 18,758, forward strand.
TTTTGAAAAACTTAAAAGTTTTTCAAGCTCGCTTCAAAAGCGAGCATTTCCGAAAGCTGTATTCCTTCTAAGCTCACCATAATTTCAAGCGGATTTAATTTAGAGGGTGTGTCGATTTTATATATTGTTTTGGATATTTAGCTAATTTAAGTAAAAAAACTTATTTTTAAGGGGGACTTATGAAGGTTGAAATTTTAAAAGATGAAAGAGTGGAAGATTTACAATGTGAAGGGCTTAAGATTATTCAAAATAAAAACTTTTATACCTTCACGTCTGACTCTGTGATTCTTGCCAATTTTATAAAACTTAAAAAAAATGATAAATGTGCTGAAATTGGCACAGGCTGTGGTGTTATATCAGTGCTTTTAAGTGCAAAAACAGAGTTTGATAAAATTTATGCTTTTGAACTTCAAGATGAGATGGCTAGGCTTGCTGAGAAGAATGTGATTTTAAATGACCTTCAAGACAAGATTTCCATAATCAGTGATGATGCAAGAAATTTTAAACAATACTTTCCGCAAGAATCTTTTGACGTGGTATTCTCAAATCCACCATATATGCATGGAAGTTCTATAAGAAATGCAAACCCTGTTATTGCTAAAGCTCGCCATGATGTAAGTCTGCCGCTTAATGAACTTTGTAATACGGCATACCTTATGTTAAAATTTGGTGGAAAGTTCTACGTTGTCTATACTGCAAACCGCTCGGCCGAACTTATCTATACATTAATGCAAAACAACTTAGAACCTAAAAGAATGTTCTTTACTGAGAATGGAAAGGGCAAAGTTGTGCTTGTTGTGATTGAGGCTGTGAAGGGTGGTAAACATGGTGTTGAAGTTTTACCACAACTTGAAACCAATGATTTAAACGGAGAATATCTCAAAGTTCTTCATACAAGATTTTTAAGAAGAGATTAGTTTTTAAAATTTTTTTATAAATAAACTGTCTTTTAACTAGGCAAGCGAATAAAAACTCTCCGAGTTTTTTGCCCCAAAAACAAGTTTTGATGCCAGCAAATTTTTTGCTACAGCAAAAATTTGCTTATTCGCTTGCCTTCAAAACTTACATAAAATACTTATTTCCTAAGTATTTTTTTTTGACAAAATTTTTCATGATTGTTATAATAAGGCTATAGATTGCAAAAAATGACGAAATTTGTATAGAAAACTATATAAATCAGCATACTAAAAAAAGCGAAAATTAAATTGCCATATAAGGAAGGTGGAGAATGAGTTTAAAAGTAAGATTAATATCAGTGCTTGC
>CALVPQ010000022.1 GCA_944351415.1 uncultured Clostridia bacterium
CAAAGAAATGCTACAATAACTTAAGAGTGCATTTAAAGAAGATATATATTATTTAATTCATAAAAGAGACTAAGCAATTTGCTTAGTCTTTTTTGTTGCCATAGTATTTTGAGTTATAAATTGTATTAGACTGTTTAAAATTTTTTTTTGATAAGGTAAAATTAAATTAAAAAATATTTGTTTTAAAGTGGTTCTTATACCAATATATTGAAGCGACCTACCTTGCTAAGTTTGCTATTGGTTTTTATTGCCCATAGTTTTAAAAAGGTAAACTTAAAGATGTTATATCATCTATTGTCAATAATCTCATCAATTTTTCCATTTTTTATGATAAACTCGTATAAAACATCTTTTTCATCAGAACGTGCAAAGCAAGATTTATTATCAAACATATAAAAATAATTTATTTTGCCAAAATAATTAAGTATTTTATCGGTTGTAACTTGTCTTTTTAAGTTTTCACTTAAAAAACTTTCTATATGCTCAATATCTTGATTTTTTATGATTTGCATGAATTGGTAGACCACAAGTTCTTCTGGCGTGTTTGATAAAAGAAAAGTTTTTGTTTTATTTTTTAATCCTTCTTGGTCCACATAATATTCTTGTTCAAATTTTTCAAAGGTGAAACTTTTTTCTGCTTGAATCTTAAACCCATTATCTGTAAGCACTATATTTTCGCCTTTAAATTGTTTAACGGTATTGTTTTTCATATTATATGCCAATAAAGTTTGGCAGTCATCAAATGAAAGAAGAATATAGCATATATGATAAAAATTGCCATATTTAAGTGATAATGGTTTTTTATTTAACAACAAATGTTTTTTATGTGTGTCAGAATTAAATGAGATTGAGTCTTGAGAAATTTCTATATCGCATTTCATATTGCTATATTTAATATGAAAAATATCGACATTTTCACTAAGTAGTCCATCAAGTAGAAATATTAAAATTTTGTTATCTTTTTCAACAATAGAATAAAATTTATTATTCTTTTCACTCAAATCAATAACAAAAGAATATTTTTTAGTCTTTCCAGTGGGATAGACATTTATTTTATTCACATTATCTTCAATAATTGCATGTTCATTTTCATCAAGTTCAAGTTCTTGCTCTCCGCATTTTAAAAGACAATTATACGGTGTGTATATGATTATAGGTTTCATAAGATAATTTATGAAAAAAGGCTTTATAAAATTACAAAAAAGTTAATGTATAAAATTCTATCAATTTGTCTATAAACATTTCAAGGAGATTAAAATATGAAAAATGGTTTATGGTCAAAGCAAGAGGTTAAGGACCTTTTTACTTCTGTTGAGAAAGCAAAAGATAATAAAAATCCATTAAAAATGGCTTTTTCTGAGCATGCAAAAAAATATTCAAGACAGCCAAATAGTGTAAGGAACTATTATTATCATGAAATTGATAATCTTGAAATTGATAGAGAGCGTTGTAATAATCTTGGTATAGATTTATCTAAGCACAAAAAAAGCAGTATACAATATTTTTCTAAAGACGAAGAAGATAGTCTTATGCAAAAGATAGATGGTCTTGTGGAGAGTGGCTATTCTGTAAGAAAAGCATGTATGAAACTTTCAGATGGAGATATTGGCACTATGCTACGTTTTCAAAATAAATATAGAAATTTCAAAGCGAAACAAAAACCAATTGAAAAAAATAATATTATAAAATTCACTAAAAGAAAAGAGGGGATAACAGAAAGCGAACTCCAAGCACTTTTTATGGGGCTTGTTAGGCTTGTTAAGAGAAGTGCAAAGGAAGAGGCGAGTATGCAAACAAATAGCATCTTAGAAAAAACAAATATAGAACTAAGAAAAACCATCGTTGCACTAAATACAAAAGAAAAAGAATATAGAGAATTAAAAGAACAGTTAACGAAAGTTAAGGAAGAAAATTCAAGATTAGTCAAAGATGTTTTTAAACTTAAGTGCAATAAAGCGGGAAAACTTAAAACACAAATTGAGGATATAGCAAACAAATAAATTTATAAAAATAATTATCATCAAATAAAAAGTAAAAAAAAGAGAATTAAAAAACAAGTCTCTTTTTTCTTTATTTTAATTAGGCTTTATGCTAAAATAGAACTATGAAACTTAAAGCTTATATGAATAGAACAACCTTAGATGCAAGTAAGGATATGATTTCCGCTATAGATTATAGCGATTTTTCAATTGAACATATAGTGGTTGTTCCTGATAGATTTTCTCTTCTTATGGAGAAGATGCTTCTACAAAATTTAAAGAATAGTGCATTATTTAATGTTAAGGTTATGGGGTTAACTTCTCTTGCAACTGAAATTTTTAAAAGACTTAATAAAAAGGTTGAAGTTCTTTCTTCTGCAGAGTGTTTGCTTTTAACGCAAAAAGCAATAGAAAATGTTAAAGATAAATTTAAAACTTTTAGAAAAAGCAGTATAAACTTTTGCTATGAAATAAACAAAGTGTTATCTCAGCTTAAGAGTTGCAAAATTGGTCCAGAGCAGTTAAATGAGAATGCGCCTGGTTTAAGTGGTGGGAAGTATCATGACTTAAAGCTTGTCTACAGCGAATATCAAAACCTATTGCAAGGCAAGTTTGATGCAAACGAGCGCCTTGCTCTTCTTAATGACGTTATTAGGGAAAATAATATTTTAAATAACACTTGTTTTTATTTTGCCCAATTTGATAGTTTCACAAGTGAAGGGTATGGACTTATTAAAACACTTGTTGAATGTAGTAAGCAGGTATGTGTTTCTGTTGCCAGTTCATTAAGTATTGGAAATGACTATATCTATGAAAAAGATATAATTGAAAAACTTATAGCCATTTCAAAAGAATGTGGAATTGAAATTGAAGTTATAGACCAAAAAACGAAATTTTCGCCACAAAAACAGGCGATTATTTCAGGAGTATATAGTTATAACAGCAAAAAAACAAAAAATAACGGTTTTTATAGTGTTTATTCTTCACAAAATATACACGATGAGGTTAAGTCATGTGCAAAGCTTATCTATTACTTCACAACACAGGGCTATTCATATAAAGATATTACGGTGGCGGTTAGTGATATAAATAGGTATGAGCTTCAATTGGAACAAACTTTTTCCAAGTTTGATATTCCACTTTTTATTGATAGTTCTGTTACAGCCGATAACACCATGCTTGTAGGGCTTATATTTAACTTTTTTGAAACAATAACACTTGGCTATCCAAACGATAAACTTCAAGGACTTTTTTCGAATATACTTTTAGGAGAAAATCAAGAACTTATAGAAAATGCACAGAAATATATTGTTAACAATCGTTGGAAATATAAAAAATATTTGGCAGGTTCTTTTAAGTATGATTACATTCTAGATAAACTATCATCTTGTCTAACCGCAAAGGATTTTTCGGTAGTTATTCAAGAGATATGTGATATTGCAAGAGAAAATATAGAACAAATAGGTGTTAAACTTGAAAATATTGGGCTTATAAAAGAACGAGATATAAATAGACAAATAGAAGAGATTGTTTCTGCAACTACCGAGCTTATAACAAAATATAATGATAAAATCTCAATAAATGAATATTTAAAAACTCTCAAACTGCTTTTATCCTTCAAAGAAGTGTCAACTGTTCCAAGTTTTATTGATGGTGTCATGGTCGGAGATGCCACTGCAAGCTATTTTGGAGAAAGTCGTATTTTAATAATTTTGGGCTGTCAAGACCTGCCAGTCGTAAGTAATGATAATGGACTTTTAAATGATAAAGATATTTCCTTAAATTATCTAGATAAAAAAATAGAACCAAGCATAAGAATGCTCAATCGAAGAAACAGATTTAGGCTTTTTCAACTTTTAACCACTGCAAGTGAAAGATTAATATTATTTTCACAGGCGGTGAGTGATGAAGGCAAAAAGAATGAAATGCCAGCCTTTATTGATAGTTTAAATCAAATTTTTTCACAAAAAACACTAAAAACACAGGTTGTTTTTTATGAAAATTCGAGTGTAGATACAAATCTTTTGGTAAAACTTGGAAATTATAAAAACTTTGTTGAAGAAAATTTGAATAAACTATCAAAGCAAAACATAAATCAACTTGATATAATAAAGGATATTCCATTTAAAGATTTTGTTATAAATAAACAAAATATACTAAATGGAGAGAAGCTGTTTATAGATAATAGGCGGGTTTCGGTAACCGAACTAGAAAAATATTTCTCTTGTCCTTTTAAGCACTTTTTAACTTATGGGCTTAATCTAAAAGAAAAAGAAATATATGCTTTTGATGCAAGAGACACAGGGAATATAAGCCATAAAGGTGCAGAACTCTTTGTTATAGAGCTTATAAAAGGAAATAAAATTGATATAAGAGAATTTATTGACTTAAATTTTAACACCATAATAGAAAGTGCAGGTGCTAAGGAAAAACTTGAAAATGCAAGTGAAAAAGAAAGCCTTATAAACTTCTTTAAACATCAACTTTATGTTATGCTAAACGACATTTTAAATGAATATAATCATAGTGGCTTTAAGCCAAAGTATGTGGAATATAAACTTGCAAATATCACACTTGGCTTATCTCATAAGGTCAACATATCAGGAAAGGTGGATAGGATTGACGAATGTGGCGAATATTTCAGAATAGTTGACTATAAAACAGGCAGAACTGGGAATATTTTAAAAGAGCTTTACTATGGTGAGAAATTACAACTATTTTTATATCAAAAGATAGTTATGAAAATGCTTAATAAAAAACCTAGCGGAGTTTTTTATTTTAATGCTAAATACGATTATGAAAGCAATGATGAAGAAAAAACTTTAATGCGAGGGATAGCACAAAATGAAGAGGAAGTGCTGAAGAATTTGGACCTTCAACTTAATGATGAAAATAAAAGCACAATACTAGGGCTTTATATAGATAAATATGGTGTTCTCAAAGGTAGTGTTGTTGCTAAAGAAGATTTGCAAGACTATCAAGACTATGCAGAAAAAGTTTCTGGGCAAGCAATAGAAGAACTTGCAGATGGATATATAGAGCCAAAACCAAATGAAGCAAGCTGTGATTTTTGCCAGTATAGAAGTATATGTATCTATGAAAAACTACAAGGGAAAAGGAAGGCACAAAAAGTCGGTAATTTTAAGGATATACTAAAAAATGAGTGAAAAAAAGAAAAATCCACCAACAGAAGAACAAAGAGCAATACTTGAAAATAAGAAAAAACAACTTATAGTTTCAGCTTCAGCAGGGAGCGGGAAAACTTTTGTTGTGATTGAAAGACTTAAGGCGCTTATTTGTGTTGAGAAAATCCCTGTTTCAAGGCTTTTAGTCTTAACTTTTACTAAGGCTGCTGCAAACGAAATGAAAACAAGACTTTTTAAAGCAATTCTAGAACAAAAGCCAACGCCATTTTTACTTAAACAACTTGACGACATCGCAATAAGCGATATTTCAACGATAGACTCCTTTTGTGAAAAAATTATTAAACGAAATATAAACAAACTTTCTTTAGATGAAAATTTTAGGATTTTAGATGAAAAAGAAAGCGGAAATTTAAAATTCAATGCTTTTAATAGAGTATTTGATAGGTTGGCATCAGAAAATGATGAAGATTTTAATGAGATATATTTTTCTTTTAAACGCAATAAAGACCAAATAAAGGATTGTATGCTCGACCTTCAAAACTATTTTGATAGCCAAGATGGAACAGATGAACTTATTGATGACTACATCAAAAATTATGACAATTTTTTAAAGGAAAGTTTAAATTATCTAAATGATAAATTAAAAAAATACATTTTTCAAGCAAAAGAGATATTAAAAATTGTTTCATGCGATTTGCCAGAAGCTTACCAAGATTTTAAAGATAATTTACAAAGTGTTGCAAATATTAACCTAGATGAAAATTTCTTTAATAATTGCAGAAAAATCAATGAAAAAACCCTTATAAAAACACCAACAAATAAAATTGAAGATAAATGGCAAAGAGAACAACTTGTCAAAGCAAAAAATATTCTTAAAGAATGCTTTGAGCTAACAGAAAAATTTGATGATATAACAGAAAAGAGGATAGATGAAATAAGTCAGGGCAGACTTGTTAAAGGCTTACTTAAGATGCTTAAAGAGTATAAAGCAGAATATACAAAAATGAAACAAGCAGGCGATGGTCTTGACTTCGCTGACCTTGAAAAATTAGTAAAAGTGCTTTTAAATGCACAAGATGTGCTTGATGAACTTCAAAAAAGTTATGACTACATATTTATAGATGAGTATCAAGATACAAATGCTCTTCAAGAATCTATAATAAAGCCAATTGCAGGTCAAGGTAGATTTATTGCAGTAGGTGACCCAAAACAGGGGATTTATGGTTTTAGAAATGCAAGCATGGAAATCATGCAAAAGGATATAACAGATTTTAGTAATGATGAAAATAGCGATGCACTTTTTCTAACTGGCAACTTTAGGTCAGACGACCGATTGCTTTCTTTTGTAAATACAATTTTTAATAAGATTATGACTCTTGATAGTGTTGGAATAGATTATAAAAAAACATCAACATTAAAGGGTAAGGTTGATTTTAAAAAGGCCTCACTACCATCAGTGGCGGTGGATATAGCTCTTGCCACAAAAGAAGAAATCCAACCTCGAACAGATATTTATAGTGTGAAAGAGGATAAAATAAATAGGCAATATAAGCACCTAGGCGAGGTTTCACTTCTTGCAAAACGTGTGGAAGAAATTTTGCAGAGTGAAATTTACGATGCAAAAGCAGAGTGTTTCAGACGGGTGCAGGAATGTGATATTGCAATACTATTTAGGTCACGTAACGATATTATGGAAGAGAGTGTTCGTTATTTGCAAGAGAAAGGTTTTAATGTTCAAGCTGATTTAAAACAAACACTACTTGAAGATGGACAAGTTCAAGTTATAGTAAGCTTATTAAAACTTACTCTTAACTTTAAAGACGATATTTCACTTGTATCCGTGATGAATTCATGGCTAGGTGGTTTTACCCTTGATGAACTAACAGAAATTCGATTGAAGTATGCTAGAAATTTACCATTTTATGAGATTGTTTTGCAAGAGCAAGGCGAAAAGATAAATAAATTTAAAAAAGAACTTGAAGAGTTCAAATTTTTCTGTCAAACTCTTGGCTTAAGCAAAGCTCTAATAAAATTATTCAATGAAAAGGAATATTTTCTATATATAAATTCGCTGATAGATAAAAACAGCAAGCATTATCATATTCAAGAGCTTTTAAAACTTATTTCGGCAGGGCAATACGACTTTAACCTTGCAGGGCTAATTAACTATCTTGAAAGTATAAACACAAAAAGCAATGTAACACAAACTGAAGCAAATGCTATTATTATAACAACAATTCATGCAACAAAGGGGCTTGAATATCCTGTGGTTATTCTTGCAGGGTGTGGGGAAAATCTTGGAAAAACCTATAATAAGCCTTATGCAATCTCATCTAAATTTGGGCTTGGAAGTTATATGTTTAATTATGAAGATAATATTCGTAGTATGTCTCCAATTTTTCTTGCAAATAAATTGTATAGAAAACGAAGAGAATTTGTTGACGAGCTTATGATATTCTATGTTGCACTTACAAGAGCTCAAAACCACCTATTTTTGCTTGGTTGTTGTAGTGAGAAAGAAATAAAAAAGAAACAAGAACTTTTCTCATGCGCAAACTATTTTGATTTATTCTTCTACAGCATGCCAGACAACTTTTGCGAGCAACTTTTAGAGCAAGAAGAAATAAACACAGAAAATTATCAATATAGAATTGTTAGTGCTGTTGAAGAGACTATAAATGTAGAAAGCGAACAAATTTCATTTAATGATAAATTGTCGCAAAATGTAGAAGAAATAAAAAACTATATAAACTTTGCTTATAAGAATAAAAATCTATGCACACTTAGCTATAAAAATTCGGTTTCAGGCATATTGAAACTTGAAGAAGATATGCCACAAGGCTATAATCATGATGGGCAGACAAGTGTTAATAGAGAGCAGGCAATTTTACGTGGAAATGCCTATCATGAAGCATTAAAAATTATAAATTTTGAAGAAATAAACAGTTTTGAAAACTTGCTTGATAAAAAGGAATATCTTAAAACAATTATGACAGAAGGTTATTTTGAACTTCTTTCTCTAGATGTTTTATATCAGTCTATTGTTTGTGTTAAGAAACTTCTAAAGGAAAGGGTGCCAATCAAAGAACAGCAATTTATAATGGAAGAAAAACTTTGCAATGTGCTTGATAATGTGGATAGTGAAGAAAAAGTGATTATTCAGGGTGTGATTGACTTGTTTGCCCTTGGTGAAAAGAATATCTTAATTGATTATAAATACACATCAATACAAGACAAAAACAAACTCCTTGGCCGTTATAAAAAACAACTGGAACTCTATGCAATTGCGGTTGAAAAGGGATTTAACGTAAAACTTGATGAAATTTATCTGCTATCTCTTGCAAATGGTGAGATAATAAGGTATAGATAAATAAAGGAAAAACTATGAAATATGTATTTTTTGATATTGAATGTAGCAATGGACATGATATTTGCTCTTTTGGATATTGCCTTGTGGATAGCAATTTCAAATTGATAAAAAAAGAAGATATTGTTATAAATCCAGAGAGTAAAATCAATCTTGCTCCAAAAGGTAAACGTGCAAGAATAGAACTTGCTTATAGCCAAGAGTATTTTATGAAACAGAACCCATTTGATTTTTATTATGAAACTATAGCAAAACTTTTAACAGATAAAAAACATATACTCTTTGGGCATAGTATAGCAAGTGATTTTGGTTTTTTAAATCATGCTTGTCGTAGGTATAACTTGCCACCATTAAAATTAAAAGGGTTCGACAGTCAGAAATTATATCATATCATCTATAAAACAGACCACTTAGAATCACTTGAAAAGATTGTTGAAGAATTAGATATAGAAAAGCAGTTTATTTATCACAAGTCAAGTGAAGATGCAGAGGCAACAATGCTTGTTCTAAAAAAGATTATAATAGAAAACAACTTAAGCTTGACTGATTTAAAGGAAAAGTATAGCGAATGTATAGTTGAAAGCAACTCAGAGCAACCGAAGAAAAAAGCAACATTTAACGAAAAAGTGGAATTATTAAGAGAAAAATATAGCAATTTAAAACTAAAAGTGGCTTTTTCAGATGGATTTAAAAAACTTCCAACAAAAGAGCAACTATTGATAATTGAAAAACTTTTTCAAAATGGCTATGATTATACAAATAAAATCTTCGACTGTGAAATATTTGTATTTGATGATGTTAGGGCAAAACGATATAAATACTATAATTATCTTTCATCACGTGGTAGAAAATTTAAAACATTTAATTATGATGAATTTATTAAAAATCTAATATAGACTGTGATGCTAAAATTTTACTTGCATAAAATTTTAGTAAAATCTTGCGAATTTATGTGCCAATGCACAACATCACAGTTTGAATTACATCAGCCTCACCCTTGCAAGCAAACTTGATTTATTGATGGTTTAAACTATTTTTAAATAAAAATATTTGAATTTTTAATATAATAATAAAGAATTTTAAAAATTTTAATAATTTAAAAGGAGATATTTTATGGATAGAACAGAAATTTGTGATAAAAAATTTGAAGAACTTTTTGGTGGGAAAAGAATGCCATCAGATACCGACCCTGAGTTTATGGATATACTTCAAAAATTTATATTTGGTCAGGTCAGTCAGATTGGAAAACTTGATAACAAGATGAGGGAACTGATAACAATAACAGTGTTATCTTGCATTCAGGCTCTTCCACAACTTAAGGCACATGTTGGTGCTTGCTTGCATGTTGGATTAAGTCCAATTGAAATTCGCGAAACTATCTATCAATGTGCACCCTTTATTGGCTTTCCAAGAACACTCAATTCAATTTCAACTATGAATGAAGTTTTTAAAGCAAATAATATTTCTCTTCCGCTAGAAGATACTACTACTATTACTGAAGATGATAGATTTGAAAAGGGCAGCGATATTCAAAATTCAATTTATGGTGATGAAATAGCGCAAAGGTATAAAGATTTACCTTCTGGTATGGGGGAAAATCTTGCAAAATTTTTAACTGAACTTAATTTTGGTGATTTCTATACACGTGGTGGCATGGATATAAAAACACGAGAACTTCTAGTGCTTGCAATATTGACCACACTTGGACAAACCGGACCATTTAAGTCGCATGTTATTGGTAATTTAAAACTTGGTAATAGCCTTGAAACACAATGTGCTGTCATAATGCAGGCTATGCCATACTGTGGTATTCCTTTTGCCTTTGGTTCTTTTAATGTGATTAAACAAGTTGTAGAGGAGATGAAAAAATAACTTGGTATATTTTTGAAGGTTATAATATTTGAAAAATTTTAAAAAATTTGTATTAAAGGGCTATTGAAATCAAAATTTTTAAGAAACTTAAAAATTTTGCCCTGTCTTTTCAAGACAGGTTTGCTCGCAGGCGAGCTTATTTCAATAGCCCATATTTTTTATCTAAATATCTTATTATTATCAATAAAATTATGTAAAAATTGATACTTATGTTATAATAAGTATATCTTATAGGAGTATAAATGCTTTTAAAACAGATAGAATATTTTGTGGTGCTAGCAGAAGAAAAGAGTTTTACTGAAACTGGCTATAAATTCAATGTTTCACAGTCCGCAATATCACAACAGCTTCAAGCACTAGAAGATGAGCTAGGGGTTAGTTTAATAAGCAGACAACAGAAGAAATTTAAGTTAACCGAGGCAGGTGAATATTTTTATAATAAAGGAAAAACTATTCTTGCAATGCTGGAAAATTTAAAGAAGCAGACCGCAGATATAGGAAAAAACAATGACCTTATATTAAATTTAGGATTTTTAAATTCTTATTTTGGGGAGCAATTAAATAAAGCTATTGCAAAATTTTTAAAAATCTATTCGGAATTAGAAATTAATGTGTTTTCAGGCACTCATGAAACTATCTACGAGCTTTTAAAAAATGGCGATGTTGCTCTTGCATTAAGCGACCAACGCCGAGCTTTTTCTGAAGAGTATGAAAATCAATTTGCTTTAGAAAGTTATTATGCCATTTATGTAAGGGAAGATATATATAATGATACTGAAATGTTAGAGATAGAGAGAGCATTAAAATTGCCATTTATCATAATTGCAAAACTTGAAGAACAGCAAACAGAGCGAAATTATTTTAATGATTTGCTAGATGGCAACAATTCTTATGTATTTGTAAATAATCTGGAAGAGGCAAAACTTCTTGTTGATGCCGGGCGTGGGCAACTTTTAATTGATGGAATATTTAATAATACAAAAAATAGCTGTAGAATAATAAAGTTGATAAAAAATGGTAAAGAGATAAAGAAAAGATACTGTGTATTTTGGAAAAAGAATAAGGCAAACTATTATATAGAAGAATTAGCAAAACTTTTGATAGAAGAGTTTTAATAAGTAAAACTTATTAAAATTAAAAGTTTATAAAATAGTATTTTTTTTCTTTCTATAGTAAAATATAATTGTTCAAAAGGAGTTAGTATGAAAAAAGATGTAGTTTTATGGACTGGAGCAGGGCAAATTGGCATGGCAATAGCAAGGCGAGTTGGCTATGGTAAGAAGATAATTGTTGGCGATAAGAATAAAAATAATGCAGAAAGTATTGCAAAGATAATGAATGATGCAGGGTTTGATTGTTTGCCAATAGTTGTTGATATTTCCTCACGTGCAGATATTTTGAAAATGATAAAGATAGGACAAGAATTTGGCGATATTAAAATGTTAATAAATTCAGCAGGTGTTTCACCAAGTCAAGCACCAATTGAAGCTATTTTAAAGGTAGACCTTTATGGAACTGCAGTTTTGCTTGAAGAAGTTGGCAAGGTTATAAAAGAAGGTGGAGTTGGTGTGACAATATCAAGTCAGTCAGGGCATCGTATGCCAGCACTTACCCCAGAGCAAGATGAACTTCTTGCCACAACACCAACGGAAAAACTTTTAGCACTTGATATGCTTCAGCCTAAAAATATAAAAGACACTTTGCATGCATATCAATTGGCAAAGCGATGCAATGAAAAACGTGTTATGGCAGAAAGTGTAAAGTGGGGTGAAAAAGGTGCTAGAATAAATTCAATTTCACCAGGAATAATAGTAACCCCGCTTGCAATAGATGAATTTAATGGGCCACGCGGTGATTTTTATAAAAATATGTTTGCAAAATGTCCTGCAGGCAGACCAGGAACAGCAGACGAAGTTGCAAATGTTGCCGAGCTTTTGATGTCAGAGAAAGGTGCATTTATAACTGGGGCTGACTTCTTAATAGATGGCGGTGCAACGGCTTCATATTTTTATGGACCATTAAAACCTGAAAAATAAAGGGAAATATTATGAAAAAGGTAGTTATATTCACAAGTTCATTCAGAGATGATGGCAATTCAAACACTCTTGCCTTGGCTTTCAAGGAAGGTGCAGAAAGTGCAGGGAATCAAGTTGAAATCATCTCTTTAAAGCAAAATCATATTGCACCTTGCATCGGTTGCTGTTATTGTCAGGTGCATGGCGAATGTTTTATGAAAGATAAACTAAATGATTTGCTAGACAAGATAATAGATTGTAACGTTTTTGTTTTTGCAAGCCCAACATATTATTATAGTGTAAGTGGCAATCTAAAAAATTTTATAGACCGAACATTTGCAAAATTTAAAAAGATAAAAAATAAGGATTTCTATTATATAGGTTCAAGTTCTGACCCAAGCAATGCAAGTATAGATGGAGCACTGCAAACGGTGGAAGGATTTTTAAGATGCCTAGAAAACGTTAAGTTGAAAGGTGTCGTCTACGGCACAGCTCTCACAGATATTGGAGATGCAAAATTTTCAAAGTGCTTAAAGGAAGCTTATAATTTAGGTAAGAATATTTAAAAGGAGAAAAAAATGGGATTATTTGATAAAAAAGAAAGCCAATATAAAGGGAAAAAGAGTTTAATTTTATATTTCTCTCGTGCAGACGAAAATTATGCTGTGGGATTTATAGATAAAGGTAACACAGAAGTTATTGCAGAATATATAAGGGATTTAACAGGTGGCGATATGTTTAAGGTAGAGCGTAAAGTTCCTTATGCTAAGGATTATAACACCTGTATCAAGCAGGCACAAATTGAGCAAGATAGAGATGAACGTCCAGAGCTTGTGAAGGAACTTGATAACATAGACCAATATGAAGTAATATATATAGGAGCACCTGTTTATTGGGGATATTTGCCACAGCCAATGGTAACACAACTTGAAAAACTTGATTTTAATGGAAAAATTGTCCGTCCATTCACAACACACGAAGGCTCAGGACTTGGCAGTATACCTTATCAACTGAAATCACTTTGCAAGGGTGCAAAAATAGAAGAAGGTTTAGCTATACGTGGCTCTGCTGTTCATTCTTCAAAAAATAGGGTGGAGAACTGGGTATAATGAAGTTTAAATTTACAATAGATGGAAAAATCTTTCATGCAAATATGATAGAAAATGATATAACTAAGGAAATTCAAAAACATTTGCCTTTTGAAGCAACCTACACCCGATATACCGAGCATGAATATTACACACGATTACCATTCAAAACGTCAGATAAAAAATGTAAAAAAGAATTTGAAGCAAATAAAAATGAAGTTTGGTATTTTGGTGGTTGGAATGCCTTTACCATTCTTTTTGGCGACTGCAACACCTATCCCTTTGAAGTTGTTAAACTTGGTGATGTGGAAGAGGACATTTCAAAATTTCTAGAAAATAAAGGACAAACTATAAAAATTCTGTGTGAAGATTATAAAGACTAAATTAAAACAAAAAATTCAGATATATTCTGAATTTTTTTATATGTGATTTTTATATCAATTTTTAAATAAAAATATATATTTATATAAATTTTAATAATTATTTTTTGAAAAAATAAAAAAAGAACTATAATATAATCAAATTAAGGTGAAAATGATATGAATAAAAATGGTATTACAAAAGATGAAGTTATCTCTTATGTAAAAGAGCAGTATAACACAGAAGCCGAGTATCTTTGGGCAAAGTTTCCAGGCTATGCAGTTTTCCGTCACCCTTGTGGTAAGTGGTATGGTGCGATTATGAATACAGAGAAAAACAAGTTAGGGCTCAAGGGTGATGATATAGTTGATATTCTTGTGGCAAAGTGTGATTCAATTTTACGGGGTGGACTTTTGCAAGAAAAGGGCTTTTACCCGGCATATCATTTAAGCAAAGAAAATTGGATAACAGCCTTGTTAGATGGAAGTGCAGACAAAGAACTTGTCTATATGTTGCTTGATTATGCTTATGAAACAACAGGGAAGAAAAACTCTAGCAAGCGAAAAACAATAAAAGACAATTAAATATATCATTTTACTTAGAGAATATATAATTCTATGCTATAATTATAAACGGAGGTATTTATGAGAAAAAATATAAAAATAACAGAAGCAATTTTCCCTATGCCAGTGCTTATGATTGCAACATATAATGAAGATGGCAGTGTAGACGTTATGAATGCGGCATGGGGGACCATGTTTGACCGTCATCAGGTAATCTTAAATTTAACAGAAAGTCACAAAACAGTTAAAAACATGAAAGAGCGAAAGGCATTCACTGTAAGTATAGCAGATGCAAAGCATGTTACTGAGGCAGATTATTTTGGAGTAGTTTCTGCAAATACAGTAAAAGATAAATTTGAAAAAAGTGGACTTACTGCCACAAAGTCAAACAATGTAGATGCACCTATCATAAATGAATTTCCACTTTGCATGGAGTGTGAATTTGTTGAAATTAATGAAACTGGTGTTGTTGGCACAGTTGTCAGTGTTACTGCCGATGAAAGTGTGCTTACAGATGGCAAGGTTGATATTGAAAAAGTTAATGCAATAGCTTTTGACCCATACACACATGGTTATTATAGAGTAAGTGAAAGAGTGGGGGAAGCATTTAAAGATGGGCTTAAACTAAAAAAATAATTTAGTTAAAGTTACCCAAAAAAATACTATCTTTCTATAAAAGAGGATAGTATTTTTCTTTTATACTTGATTTCATGTATTTTTTATTGCTATAATAAATATAACAGGTTATGGTGAAAACGAAAAAATTTCTAGATAGAATTTCAAATTCCAAGATATTGTTTTTTACAACAATAGCATTTATTATATTTGCCCTTATTGCAGGCTTGTGTGTCGATTATCTTTTTGAAAAAAATCAAACAAGATATATTGTTGCAGGCTTAGTTGGTGGGGTGCTTGCAATAATAGTTATCTACTTGCTTGTATGTTATATTTATAAAATAGTTATAATTCTAAAGCAGATTTATCTATCACACGGCAATTTGATACAATACTATTATAAAGATAGACTTTTCAGAATGGCAGTTAATAAGGCTCTTGCTTGCTTTTATATTCTTATAAATGCCTTTATAAATTTTACACTCTCTTTTTCAAGTTATAAGTGGTATTATCTCTCAGTATCTGCCATATTTTTTATGATTTTTATCATGCAACTTTACCTTCTTGTCAATATTGGAGATAGCAAAATAAAACAAAACAAAGTTATCACATATTTGATAATTTTCGTTGGGATAGCTGTGCTAGGAATAGTTGCTCTTTTAAATGTAAATGAAACAGCATATTCCGCAAAGGGCTTAATGATTTATTGGGACGCATTATATGTGTTTGTAACATTTATCTCTGCCGTGGTTGGAGTTGTTAAAGCAATAAAAAGGCATGATATGGTGATAGGCAGATTTCTTGCTGTCAAACTTGCAAATGCAATTTTTGGTATGTTCACTTTAACAGTAACTATGCTTATGACCTTTTCAGAAGACTTTATGCAGATGAAATTTATGAGTATTATAGTTGGTGTTGTTGCTTCCCTTTCAATAATAGCAGTGGCAATTTTGCAACTTATACTAACGATAAAACAGAAAAATAATATTGAAAAAATGAAATATATAGTATAATAATTAAAAAATTAAATAAAATTTATATATAAAATAAAAAATAAATATTTATAATCAAAATAAATAAAAAATAGAAAAAGCTAATTTTAAAGCTTTTTTATTTTTTTATTGAATTATTTTTTATTATTAATTATTTTTAATATATTCCTTATATTTATTTCCAAAATTCGCTAAAGTATCAATAATTTCTCGCATATTCTCCCCAAGTTCGGTTAAGGAGTATTCAACTCTCAATGGAACTTCGGGATATATCTTTCTTTCAACCAACCCATCTCCTTCCATCTGTCTTAAGTTTTCTGTTAAAACTTTTGGGCTTATACCTTCAATACCAAACTGAAGATATTTAAAACGTTGAGAACCCTTCAGCAGTTCCCTTATTATCAGCGGTTTCCATTTGTTGCCAATTAAATTAACTGTTGTTGCAACAGGGCAAGGTGGTAATTCATTTTTCTTTAACATAATATTTCTCCTTTATATTCTATACTTACTAAAAGATAATTAGGTTACAAAAAAGTGCCTAAGCACAAAAAGTAAGTATACATGATATAATACAACTAGCAAAGGAAAAAGTCAATCTTTTGCAAAAAATAAAAGGAGAATATATTATGGAAAAAACACAATGCGAAACAATTAAACTTAAAAAGGGAGAAATTAACTTATACAATTTTAATGGCATCAAACTTCATGCCTATAAAACAAATGACCCAATTGATGATGAAGTTTTTATTGTCGAAAAGGGGAGTGAAGCCGTGGTAATTGAAAGCCCATGTTTTTATGATAATATAAAAGAGCTTGAAGATTATTTAGAAACATTAAATGTTAACGTTGCAGGTATTCTTGTGTCTTATCACGGTGCAGGGGCAACTTTTTTAAATGGTGTAAAAAAATATTCAACTTCTCATGCTGATAGTTATAATCATAACGGCGGTGGAAAGGCACTTATTGATGGTTTTACTTCAGCCTTCGGTAAAATTTTTGATAATTCAATTCACACAACAACGGATTTTATTGAAAGTGGAAAAACTACTATAGGTGGTATTGAGTTTGATATAATTGATACCGACGAGGGATTTGATATTGTTTTGCCAGAAATAAACACCATCTACACACATCTGCTCGGGCATGATTGTCATTCAATAGTAGCAGGTAAAGACCATGCGGAAGCTTTAATAAACACTCTAAATGAGTATTTAGAAAAAGGTTACGACTTAGTTTTAACTTCACATTATACACCAGAAGATTTGAAAGATGTTGAAACAAAGATTGCTTATTTAAAAGAACTTATACAACTTGCTACAACTTGTCTAGATGCTGCTGAGTTTAAGGGAAAGGTTAGAGCAGAGTATCCAGCATATTCTGGACAAAATTATCTTGATATGACGGCAAACTTTTTCTTTCCAGAAGAGCAATAAAAAAAAGACAACAAATTTGCTGTCTTTTTGATTTTTGTCTTGTTTTTTAATTAAAAATGATATAATAATTTTTATGAAGAAATCTATTTTAATTTTATTCAAAGGAGCTTAAATGAATAAAGAGACAGTTTTGAATAAGCTGTTAAAAATTTTATCTCAATATTTAAAAATTGAAATAAATTTAACCAAAAACTATTCTCGAAATAGGCAAATCTTTCGTGGCTTATGCAATCAGTGTTTAACTTTATATGGTATAGACAAAGATTTTTATACCTTACAAGATAGTTTACTTAGCATGGAAAGAGAAGAAAATGGCATAGTAGAAGTTGAAAAATTTAGTTATAAGGATAATATTGCACATTTCAATGGAGATATAACTCGTCTAAAAGCTGATGCAATTGTAAATGCTGCAAATGATAACTATCTAGGCTGTTTTGTGCCATGTCATAATTGTATTGATAATGTTATCATGAGTGCGGCTGGCTTTCAGATGCGCGAAGAACTTTTGCAGCTTAAAAAAGACAAAGATTATACAGAGCAAAAGGTAAAAGTAACAAAAGGTTATAATCTGTCAAGTGATTATGTATTTCACGTGGCAGGGCCTATTGTTGGTTATAAGGTAACAGAAAAGGATATAAAGGATTTAAAAAATTGTTATCTTTATTGCCTTGAAACTGCAAAAAAGATGAAACTTAAAAATATTGTGTTTTGTTGTATATCAACAGGGGAGTATCACTTTCCAAATGCACTTGCCTGTGATATTGCTGTTACAACTGTTAAAGAATGGCTAAAGGCGAACAAAAATTGTTTAAAGATAGTTTTTAATACTTTTAAAGAAATTGATAAGGAGATTTATGATGATAGACTTTCAAACAAGAATTGATAAGGCAAAGGAAATTTTAGAAAAAGCCGATAGCATAATAATTGGTGCAGGGGCAGGGCTTTCAACTGCTGCTGGCTTTGAATATGCAGGAGCAACTTTTGATAAATACTTTTCAGATTTTAAGAAAAAGTATGGGTTTAACGACATGTATTCAGGTGGATTTTATCCATTTAAAACACAGGAAGAAAAATGGGCTTATTGGTCAAGATTTGTCTATCTAAATAGATATAAAAATAATGAGAATAAACTATATAAATAACTTTTAGAATTTATAAAAAATAAGGACTATTTTGTTATAACAACAAATGTTGACCACCAATTTCAACTTGCTGGTTTTGATAAGACAAAACTTTTCTATATGCAAGGGGATTATGGACTTTTTCAATGCTCACTTCCATGCCATAATAAAACTTATGATAATGAAAAGCAGATTTTAGATATGCTTGAGAAGCAAAAAGATATGAAGATTCCAACAGAGCTTATTCCTAAATGCCCAATTTGTGGAAGAAATATGGAAATGAATTTACGTGCAGATGAAAGGTTTGTGCAAGATGAAGAATGGTATCATCATGCAAGACTTTACAATGAATATGTAGAGAAAACAAATAAGAAAAACCGAGTTTTAATAGAAATAGGTGTTGGCTATAACACACCAAGTATAATAAAGTTTCCATTTGAACATTTAACGTTATTTAATGAAAAAACATATTTAATAAGAATAAATAAAGAATATACCAATTGCCCAAGTGAGATAAGAGAGAAAACAATCTTATTTGATGAAGACTTTGAAATAATATTGAAGCAATTAAATGTAT
Source organism: uncultured Clostridia bacterium (assembly GCA_944351415.1). Classification (GTDB taxonomy): domain Bacteria; phylum Bacillota; class Clostridia; order Christensenellales; family UBA1242; genus Caccovivens. The sequence goes on from CALVPQ010000022.1 coordinate 19,129, forward strand.
AAAATAAATAAAAAACATAGTTTGCAATAAAATTAAAAACAAAAAATAAGAAAATGTTCTAAAAGTGTTGACAACTGTAAAAAAAATAAGTATAATTCATAATGCAAACTATGTTTTGCAGGTTTTTTGAGTTAATTCTGCAAAAGGGATTACACATAAAACAAACACATAGAGATGTAGCTCAGTCGGTTAGAGCACCACCCTGATAAGGTGGGGGTCGGTGGTTCGAGTCCACTCATCTCTAC
>CALVPQ010000023.1 GCA_944351415.1 uncultured Clostridia bacterium
AAAGGAAATAGTTAATGATAAGAGCGAAGGCGAGTATACCGGTTCAAATGTAGTGCTAAGTGCAAGCACAGGAGAAGAGACAAGCATAACAACCTTTACAATAACCTTTTCACTTTCATCAAAAGACAATTCTCTTACAGATGTAAACTTTGGCTACATAATAAATCTTTATGATGTAAGTCACGAATTCCCAGCAGAAGAAATCACTGATTTTACTTTTTCAACAACATCAGATAACACAGGAGCTATCACTTCTTACACTGGAACAGAAACAGAAGTTGGAATCCCAACAAGTTTTTCAGTTATAACAGAAAAGCTAGAGACTCCAGGATATACAGAAACATTTCAAGATATAAACGAATATGAAACATATATTGCAGATGAAAATAGGCAAGCGATATTAACCTTAGGTTTTTACTATGTAACAACACCAACAGATGTAGACAAGTATATTGGTCCTGCAGATATAGGGACATTTATATCAACAATAACAGAAGATTCATTTCCTATGACAATAAAATTTACTGATTTTGAAATAAATTGGCAAGATCTCATAACTTATGAATTAGATCCTGGGATTATTCTTGTCCGATTATTGCTTGAATCTATGGGGAAGGTAGAAAATATAACTATAAAATTAAGTGGTGGCGAGGAATATATAGTAAATGCGGGAAATTTTTACGACATCATGAACGAATTACTCCTTGACATTTCTGTTCAAAGTAGTTATCCTGTAAATGTAATCTATCCGACTGAAAAAGTTACTTATATAGAAGGGAATGATTATCTGGTGACAAGTATAGGGCTTGGTGCATTTATGAATCAAATTAATTTAACAAGTGTAATAATCCCAGAAGGTGTGACGACTATAAGTACAGGAGCCTTCTACGGTTGCAGTAATTTGCAAAATATATCACTGCCTTCAAGTTTATTAAGTGTGGAAGAAAATGCATTTTCAGATTGTAGTCGTTTAAATTATAAAACTGAAAATAATGCAAATTATTTAGGGAATAAGAATAATCCTTACTTATATCTTGCATCGGTGTCAACAATAGTAACAGAATATACTATTAATGATAGATGTAAGATTATAGGAGATAGTGTTTTTTCTAATAACGGAACGTTAATAAATATAACATTCCCATCAAGTTTAACAAGTATTGGTGCTAATGCTTTTCATAATTGCGATGGACTTACAGGAGAGTTAGTAATCCCAGAAGGAATAATAAGTATTGGCACCGATGCCTTCTCTAGTTGCAATGGACTTACAAGTATAAGTTTGCCAAGCACACTAAAAAATATCGGTAATGACGCATTTTATGATTGTGGCAATATGTATACAATAGAATACAGAGGGACATTAGAAGAATATTTATCTGTTAATTTTAGTCAAGACTGGGCATATAGACAATATGACTTAAAGATAGATGGAAAGCTTATAACAGATTTAGTTATACCATCTTCCATTACAAATATAGGAATATATACCTTTTCTAGATGTAGTAGTATAACAAGTGTCTCTTACGAAGAAAATAGTCAGTTAAGAAGTATAGATTTTGGTGCTTTTTCTGATTGCGGTAGCCTTACAAGTGTAACTTTGCCAAACACTTTAAGAAATATAAGTTTTGGTGCTTTCTCTAGTTGTAGTATTTTAACAAGTATAGCAATCCCAGAAGGGGTAACAAGTATAGAAGAAGTTGTTTTTTCAGGTTGTAGCGGACTTACAAGTATAATAATACCATCAAGTGTAACAAGCATCGGTGCTTCTGCTTTTAGTGACTGTGATAGTATAGAAAGATTAGAATTTATAGGAACCTTAGAAGAATATTTATCAATAGAATTTGGTCCTAGTTGGATAGATGATAATTCTCATAAACTAATAATAAATGGAGTGGAGTTAACAGAACTAGTTATTCCTAACTCCATTACAAATATAGGAGAAAGAGCTTTCTATGGTTGCAGTGGACTTACAAGTGTAGTAATCCCAGAAGGAGTAACAAGTATTAGTGCTTATGCTTTCCGAAATTGCAGTTTAGCAACAATATATATAGATAGCTCGACAATAGCAAATGGAATAACAAGTTCTTCGTCTTATGGATATTTAACACAAAATGCCACAACATTATATATCAAAGATACTATCACAGTTACAACAGCACCAAATGGCTGGATTGTTGATTCAGCAGGTAGCGAACAAGTTGATGGTTATGTTAAATATATAAAGGCTTAAGTTAAAACTTAAGTCTTTTTTATATAACAAATTTTTATCTATTAAACTTTTATCTTATAAAATTATTGTATTATAAAAATATTGTCTTAAAAAAATTGTTATCTAAAAAAATAATGTCTTAAAAAATTGTTATATCATAAATTTGTTTTGTATAGTTTGAGCATTATTTTTTGTTTTGTCATATATTCTTATATGGAAAGTTTTTATATTGTGGGCGGTGCTCAGCTTGAAGGCGAAGTGGAAATAGACCCAGCCAAAAATTCACTTCTTCCAATTCTTGCAGGCTGTATTCTTGTTGATGATGAAATCCTGCTTGAAAATGTGCCAAAATATAGTGATGTTCTTTATATGTGCAAAATTCTTGAACATTTAGGCGGAAAAACAAAATTTATTGATGGAAAGCATAAAAATCAAGATTTATATATAGATTGTAGAGATATTATTTATAGTGATGTGCCTAATGAACTTGCTTGCAAGGTTCGTTCTTCTATCTTTACACTAGGTTCTATTCTTGGAAGAAAAAAGCTTGCAAAGGTGTCTTACCCAGGGGGTTGCGATATTGGGCTTAGACCGATAGATATTCATCTAAGTGGGCTTAAGCAGATGGGTTGCAAAGTGGTTGACAAAAATGGATACATATATGCAGACGGAAGCAAGCTTCACTCCGGTGATGTTATGTTGTCTTTTCCAAGTGTGGGTGCTACTGAAAATATTATGATGCTTGCCACCCTTGCTCAAGGTGAAAGTCGCATTTTTAATCCCGCAAGAGAGCCAGAGATTGTTGACCTTCAAAATTTTTTAAACGCTTGTGGGGCCAAAATTTCAGGTGCGGGGAGCAATCTTATAATAATAAAGGGCGAAAAAAAGTTGCATGGTTGCAACTACATGGCAATAAGCGACAGAATAGAAGCTGGCACATTTTTAATATCAGGTGCAATGTGCGGAAAAGAACTAGTTATCAAAAATGTCAGGCAAGAGCATAATCAAGAGCTTTTGACAAAACTTTCAAAAACCACTTGCAATTTAATTTGTGATAATGATAAAATAATAGTAAGCAGAACGTGCAGCCCACAATCGTTTGGCGAAGTGGAAACTGCGGTTTATCCAGGCTTTCCAACCGATTTACAAGCACAGATGTTTGCCCTTGCTTCAATAAGTGATGGTTATAGTCTTATTATTGAAAACCTTTTTGAATCTCGTTTTAAGCATATTGGCGAGCTTCTTAAAATGGGTTGTGATATAAGGTGCAAGAATGGGGTATGTATAGTTAAAGGAAAGGAAAAAATATATGGTGCAGAAGTCAATGTGCCAGACCTTCGTGGCGGAGCAGCACTTACTCTTGCGGGGCTTGTTGCTGAAGGGTATACAACAATTAATAATGTTGAACTTATTGACCGTGGATATTTCCGTTTGGAAGAGAAACTTTCTTCGCTGGGGGCACACGTTAAAAGGATAAAATGTGAAAAAAAAGATTTTAATTGTTCTTAGTTCTGTTATGGCTGTGATAGTATTAATTGTGATACTATCTTTTACTTTGTTTTCACTTAGAACTGTTGAGCTTGACTATAGAACTAATAAAACCTATATAACTGAAAGTGATGATGAAATTATAGAAAGCGGAGAAATAAAAATGGGTGGCTCAGTGTTTTTCCGCAATAAAAATAAATATATAGAAAAAATTGAAAGCAAGAACCCATACATCAAAGTTATAAATATTGAAACTGTCTTTCCGTCAAAGTTTGTTATCCATGTTGCAGAGCGTCAGAAAGTTTTTGCAATAGAATATAATAATCAATTTTATATCACAGATAATGAATTTAAAGTGCTAGAAATAACCAATAACTACACTTCAACCCAAACTAATGCCATGTTGCTTACAGGCATTCAAATAGCAGATGAAAATTATGCAGTAGGTCAGTTTATGAATATAAATGGTTACCAGCCCATTTATGAAGCACTTTTTGAAAATAATCGTCCACTTAACGAACAAATAACTCTTATTGAAAGTATAAATTTAACATCAATTTATGATGATGTTTTAAAAGTTAGCCAAAGTGCAATTGAACTTAAATTTTTTAATGGACAAACATATATTATATATAATTCAAGTTATGGGCTAACCTATAAAGTTGAATTGATGCTTGATGTGTTTTCACAAATATACACCTATATTGGGAAAAACATAACTGTTGATGGTCAAGACATTATTCTAACAGAAGATAATCTTAAAACCGCCACCATAGAGATAAAAAATTTTTACGATTACAGAGAGTATGGTGAAGAAGATTGTTATTTTAATATTATTCCTTCAAATACTTAATTTTAAATATAGAAATATATTAAAAATAAATATAATATTAAAAATTATAAATATCATAAATATATAGAATAAATCGGTGTAAAATATATAAAAATAATTAAAATAAATAAAAATCGCGAATTTTCTCGCGATTTTTTATTAAAATAATATAATTTAACTATTAATTATTAAATTTAAAAAATTATTTTTTTATAATTTATTTGTTATTATCATTACTATTTTCTTCTTTTTTATCTCTCTCACTTTCATCATCACCAAAGAACAGTTCTTCGCCAAGTTCTTCTTTTGGGTGAAGGGAAAGTTCTTCTTTGCAAGCCTTAGTAAGAAGTGGGTGAAGTTCAGTTAAAAGTCTATCATATTGAAATGCCGCCATACTATCATGTCCGCCGCCACCAAATTCAGCTGCTATATGGCTTACATTTATACCATTCTTGCCACGCAAACTTACATAATATGAATTATCTTCCTGTTTAATTGCAAGTATGGCAATATCAACACCTTTAATTTCAATGCCGTGATTGACAATACCCACTGTGTCATCAAACGATGCATCAGCTTCTTGTAAATCCTGTTTAGTTATCTTCATAAAAGCAATTCGGTCGGAAGAAGAAAATCTAAGTGAGCTTAGCGCTTTTTGAAGAAGATATGCCTTTGACTTTGGATTATTTTGAAAAAAGTGTGTTTTTAGTGCATCAATGTTTATATGTCTAAGCATCATCTCAGCTATAATCTTATGGGTGTTAACTGTTATCACACCTTGTGTTAGATTATTTGTGTCGGTGATTATGCCAGAATACAAGAGGTTTAAAACATCGTCTGACATATTTAAATTTTTGATTTTTGCAAGCATATATATTGCTTCACAAGTTGATGAAGTTTTAAGCACAAGATTATTATTAGCAAAGTATGTATTGCTTTGATGATGGTCTATATTTATTGTGTTTTTTGTTCTTTGATAAAGTTCTTGCCACTTACCAAGTCTTGCCACATCAGCAGCATCAACACTTATAGCAAGGTCGTAGTTTTCAACATTTTGTTCATTAATACTCACGCCTTTTATTATTGCAGAGTTTATATCTCCAACTTCTTCGGCATCAACAAATATATCAATTTGTTTTGGATTGGTTTCTATATCTGTGTTTTGTTTTATTATTTTTTTAAGGGCAACTGCTGATGCAAGCGTATCTGCATCAGGTGTTGTGTGGCAGAAAATAGCTATGTTTTTTGAATTCACAATATCTTCAACACACTTTTCAAGTGACCTCATTATTCCTCCTAAATTAAACTTATGTTATTATATCATTTTATGCTTTCCAAGTCAAATCAATCAGACTTTAATGTTATTTATTTTATTATTATAAAATATTTTGTCGAAAGAGCACTTTTAATGGTTTAAGGCACTTGACAATAATGTGTTTTTGAGTTACAATTTTTATTAATAATAGTATGCGGTTAAAGTGGGTGAAAGATGAAAAATAATTTTGTTTTAGTGGTTGATGTTGGCTCATCAAAACTTCGTGCAATTTATGCAGGAAGGGGAATTAATAATACCTTTAACATAAAAGGCTATAAGGAATATGAATATGATGGGTTTTATCAAGGAGAATTTATAAGACCAGAAAAGATTTCTCCAGTTTTGCAACAAATCACATCAGAGCTTGATGTTTCAAGAGCAAAGGAACTTGATAAAATTTATATAGGTGTGCCGGCGGAATTTTCATCTGTTAAATGCACAGAAGTTTCTATTAATTTTGGAATGCGAAGAAAGGTAAAACAAAGTGATATAGATTCTCTCTTTTATATGGCAAGTGAAAAAGCAAAGGATAGTTCGGTTGAAGTTGTTTCAGTAAATCCTATATCCTACACTATAGATGATGGCAGAGTTACACTTGAACCAGTTGGAGAAAATGCCCTTTCTATAACCGCAAATCTTTCTATAGTCTATGCAGATAAAAAATTTATAGAGATGTTTAACACAATGGTTGCCTCTCTTAACTATTCAAGTGTGGAATATCTTTCAGAGCCACTTGCCCAATCCCTTTTTATCATACCTAAAGATAAAAGAGAAGACCTTGCACTTTTGATAGACGTTGGTGATTTAACAGCAAGTATATCTTTTGTTAAAGGCAATGGGCTATATGCACTTACAAGTTTTTCACGTGGTGGCGGTTTTATCACAAATGACCTTTCAGATGCTTTTGATATTTCAATAAATGAAGCGGATAAATTGAAAAGACAAATCGTGCTTTCACTAAAAGGTAAGCAAAGTGACTTTTATGAGCTCACCGCTGATGTTGGAAAAGTTATAAAAATTCCTCTTAATAGTGCAAACGAAGTTGTTGGTTATCGTATAGATGAAATTGCAGAGGTTATATCAAAATGTGTGCAACTTAACACTAAAGAATTTCTTACATATCTTCCTGTATACTTAACAGGAGCTGGAATCAGCAAGATAAAGGGTGGACGAGATTATCTAGGAAAATGCCTTGGGCGCAATGTAAGCTATGGGCTTCCGCCACTTCCTGGAAAAGATAAACCAGAGCTTGCATCTATTCTTTCATTAACAAATAGTGCTCTTGAACTTAATGAGTAAATTTAGTGGGTATACGAAATTTATAACTTTTCTTAAAAAGATTATAGAAAAATTTAAAAAAACTCTTGAAATTTATAAAAAGTTTGTTATAATAGAAATGAATAATTATGCATGATTTAACTTTAAAACGTGGGTTTATGCAAAATTTTAAAAATTTTTATAGAATTGATTGCAAATTTATTCAAAATGTATTACAATATGCATAAGTGATATTTGGAAGTCAAAATTTGGCTTTTTAAATATAAAAAATCTCTAATTTAAGGGAGTTTAAGGAGAAAACTATGAACAATATGGTAACTTCTGTAACAAAGATTAAAGTTATTGGTGTTGGTGGCGGTGGCAATAATGCTGTTAACCGTATGATTGAAGCTGGGGTAAGCTCTGCTGAGTTTATTGCAGTTAACACTGACGAGCAAACACTTCTTGTTAGTAAGGCTGAAACAAGACTTCAAATTGGCGAACGTTTAACTGATGGGCAGGGAGCAGGCGCTAAGCCAGAAATAGGGCAAAAAGCTGCAGAAGAAAGCAAATCTTCTATCACAGAAATGTTAAAAGGAACAAACCTTTTGTTTATCACAGCTGGTATGGGTGGCGGAACAGGAACAGGTGCGGCACCTGTTATTGCGCAGATTGCAAAAGAACTTGGAATTCTTACTATTGCTGTTGTAACAAAACCTTTTGAATTTGAAGGAAAAGTAAGGGCAAAAAATGCTGAAGAAGGGCTTGAGAGATTAAAAAAATATGTTGATGCTCTTGTTGTTATTCCTAACCAAAAATTAATTGAAATAATGCCTAAGAAAACACCTATTAAAGAGTCATTCAGATTTGCTGATGATGTTTTAAGACAAGGTGTTCAAGGTATCTCAGACCTTATCGCATATCCAGGTCTTATCAATCTTGACTTTGCCGATGTTACAACAATTATGAAAGACAGAGGTCTTGCGCACATGGGTATTGGCTATGGTGCAGGTGATAATAAGGCACTTGATGCTGTTAAACAAGCGGTTGCAAGTCCGCTTCTTGAAACAACTATTGAGGGTGCAACAGGTATAATTATCAATATCAAAGGTGGCAGTGATTTAACTCAAGATGATGTTAGTGAGTCTGCTGCTCTTGTTAGAGAAGTTGCTGATGAAGGGTGTAATATTATTGTTGGAACTTGCATAGATGAGAATATGCATGATGAAGTAGAAATCACTCTTATTGCAACAGGATTTAAAAACACAAATGAAGACAATACAAAAGAGGACGAAAGAAAGAAAGAAATGGAAAATGCTCGTTCTATAGGTAATATGGGGCAAGCGAAACCTAAATTTGATGCACGCAGTATGTTCTCAAATTATGCACAAAAAGAAAGAGAGATGGAAGAGGCAAAACCTAATGTTTCACTTGAGCGTCATGACGAACTTTCATCTTCTAGGGTAGATGTTAAGTCAACAAATGTTCCACCATGGCTTGAAAAATATAGAAGAAATAAAAAATAGAAGATAATAAATATAAAAGACGGCAATTAATGTCGTCTTTTTTTATTTAAAAGAGCAAATATTCAACAAATTTAGAGATTATTTTATTTATCAGTTTTCTCACTTTTAATTTATAATTTTTCTATGGAGATTATTATAGAATATTCCCTAGTGGTAAACTTTTTCGTTAACTCATTAATTTTAAAACTAACAGGACTATTTTTAAAAGAAAAACCTAAGTTTTGGTTTTTATCTGCACTAATAGGAAGTATTATTGCACTTATCTTACCACTTTATAGACTAAGTTGGATATTAAAAATTGTAATTATTCTTGCAATGTGCTCACTCATGGTTTGCATATCTTTTAGAGCAACTTCAATTAAAAAATTCCTTATCTATTTTTGTTATATTTTTGCTTCAACATTTCTCTTTGGGGGTGGGTGTTTTGCACTAACAAATATTATTGGAAGTTTTCCGTTATTTATTGTGGTTATAGTTGTCATGTTTATCTATATCATATCGAAAATTGTTATTGCAATCCAACAGAGAAAAAATATGATTGATAAATTTACATTTGCGGTAACGTTTATTGATAACGGAAAAACTTTTTATGAAGAAGGTTATCTTGATAGTGGCAATGTTCTTTTTGATTCTATAACAAAAAAGCCTATTATTCTTGTAACTTTTGATGTATTTCACAAGTTCTATTCTAATATAAATTATATAAATGCTTACACAAAAAATTATGATAAAAGTTTAATAAAAGATGGGCATTTTGTTCAAATAAAAGGTGTAGGTTCCAATAGCAGTATTTTGGTCTTTAGGGTAGATGAAGTGCATGTTGGCAATGATAGGCATTATAAAGACGTTGCGCTCGGTCTTTCGTTTTCAGGGTTTGATAAAAGTTTTGGCAAACGTGTGCTTTTAAATAATGCACTTTTATAAGGGGGTATATATGAAAAACATTATTTTTAAAATTAAACTCTTTATCTATAATTTATTCCATAAACACAATCTTTTAAATATCAAAAATATTGTGTGTTATGTATGTGGTAATGATGAATTTTTGCCACCACTAGAACCAGACGAAGAAAACAGATTGCTTATTTTAAAAGAAGAAGGAGATATATCAGCAACTGAAAAACTTATTGAACACAATCTAAGACTTGTTGCATATATTGCAAAAAAGTTTGAAAGTTCTGGGATTGAGTTTGAAGATTTAATTTCAATAGGTGCAATAGGCCTTATCAAAGCGGTAAGAACTTTTAAGGTTGACAAAAACATTAGACTTGCAACTTATGCTTCACGCTGTATAGAAAATGAAATCCTTATGCAAATTCGCAAGACTTCTAAAATAAAAAATGATATAAGCCTTGATAATCCACTTTGTGAAGATGGTGATGGGAATCAACTGGTGCTTGCTGATATTTTACCAGGAGAAGAAGATGTTATAACACAAGCGGTAGATGAGCCTGCAGATAAGCAAATTATAAATGAGCTTATAGGAAGGTTAAATTGCAGAGAGCGAGAAATAATGATTCTACGTTATGGACTTATGGGGCATCAAGAACTAACACAGAGAGAAGTTGCCTTAAAACTAGGAATAAGTCAAAGTTATATTTCTCGGCTAGAAAAGAGAATATTAAGTGATATGAAAGAAGAAATTGAAAAATTATCTTAAAATTAATTAAAAAATAATAAAAAATAAAAAACATTTTTTTAAAAATAAAAATACATTTTTATAAAAAATAAATTTTGATAAAAAATAATATATTCTAATTAAAAAGTGGTTTATTTTGATAAAAATTAATTTATTTTAATTTTTATTTAATTTTTAATTTTTAATTTTTTATAATTTTTTGTCGACCTAGTATACTTTTTATTTAGTTTGCAAAAGATATACCTAATAAGGAGCGAAGGTATGTCTAAAGTTAGTATATCAGGGGTTGATACAAACAAATTGCCAAAACTTACAAATAACGATATGCTTGAATTTATGAAAAAAATTAAGGCAGGTGATGAAAAAGCCCGTGACTATTTTGTTGTTGCAAATTTAAGACTGGTGCTATCAGTTGTTCATAAATTTGGAAGCAAAGGAGAAAAAGCAGACGATATGTTCCAAGTTGGCTGTGTTGGACTAATGAAAGCTATTGATAATTTTGACGAAAATCTTAATGTAAAGTTTTCAACTTATGCTGTGCCTATGATTATAGGGGAAATTAAGAGATACCTTCGAGATAATAATTCTGTGCGTGTATCTCGCTCAATGCGTGATATTGCATATAAGGCTTTGCAAGCCAAAGAGAAATTAATGAAAAAAACCGTGGAAGAGCCAAGTTTAGAAGAAATTGCAAAGGAAATTGATGTTCCGCTCAAAACTGTTACTTTTGCTCTTGATGCTATAAGCGACACAGTTTCTCTTCACGAACCTATATATAGCGATGGAAGTGAAACTATAGAGCTTCTTGACCAAATTGCAGACACAAAAAATACTGATGAACATCTTTATGAAAATATTTCTATAAAAGATGCAATAAAAGTGTTGCCAGATAAAGAAAAAGAAATTTTGCTTATGCGATATTATGTTGGGAAAACTCAAACAGAAGTAAGTGAAGAAATTGGTATAAGTCAAGCCCAGGTATCACGCCTTGAGAAGAATGCTCTTAAAATAATAAAAGAGTTTTTAGTGTAGTTATAGTAAGAATGAATAAAAAAACCGGCAATGTTTAATAGCCGGTTTTTTATGATTAGCAAAAGTATGAATTTTATTTGTTAGGATAATTTTATGTCTTTAGATATATTAAATAAATTTTAAGATTTTTTATGTATGTTCATTTTAATTCTTTAATTATTTTGACAGAACTCATCTAAATTATTATAATAAAATTACAGATTGCAAAAAACGTCGAAATTTGAATAAATTATAGCTAAAACTATATACTAAAGGATAAAAAATCATAAATTTACATTTTTTATCAAACTTAGTTGCAGGACATTTAGGAAGGAGTGAGATGAGTTTAAAGGTAAAACTAATATCAATAGGGGCATTATTTATATTAATGTTAGGTGTTCTAGTCTTTGATGTTTTTGCGGCAACACAGCAGTTAACACTCAAAGGTAGTATAAGTTTTAATATCCGAGATAAAAGTTTGTATGTTAAAGATGTTAGAATAAAACAAAACTTAAATTCACAGCCACAAAGCATAGACTCCTTTTTGCCAGGCTACTTAAATCAAGATTTTGACATAGATTTAACAGGAATAATAGAAACTAATACTTATGGTTCATTTTCGTTATATTTTGATATTATAAACACAACAGAAAATTATTGGGAAATAAAAAATGTTAGTTTACCAAATAATCTAATAAGTCAGGGTGTAAAAGTAAGTTATAGCGGAATGGTTGAAACAAATGACTTGACTGATACTGATAATGATGGCTATAAAAATTTTACTAATATTGAAACAGCTCCTTATGATACACTTATCCTAACAATCACAGCACCAAATGCTAATGAAGAAGCTCCACTAGTTTTAGATGGAATAGTAATAACAATAGATGAATATGTTTTTCCAACAGTAACAACAATAGCAACTGGCAAAACTGAAGCAGGGGAGAATTTAGGCATAGCAACAAGTGAAGGCTACGCACTTGTTGGTGATGAGATAACTTTGCATGCAGATTTTGCAGAAATTGCTGATTCTGATTTTTTAGGTTGGAAAACAAGCGAAGAAGACACGGAATATATTTCAACGCTTCCAGATTATACCTTCACTTTTGAAGAAACTTCTCCAACAACATATTATGCAGTGTTCACAGAACCAAATGCCTATTTAACTTATGACAGCTTTTCTACCACAAACAGCACGGCAAAACTCCGCCGTTGCAGTGCAGGAGCAGAAGAAGTAATTGTTCCATCAGCAATTTGCAGAACCACCCGCACTCCATCAACTTATACAATCACCCAGATGTATAGTGCTAATACTAGTGATTATAGTCCATTTAACCCCGCAAGTTTAACTCTTCAAAGTGTATCACTTCCAGAAACTATAACAAATATAGGAAGTAATGCATTTTATGATTGTATAAATCTTACAAGTATAACAATTTCAGAGGGAGTAACAAGTATTGGCAGTAGAGCATTTGATGGCTGTAGCGGTTTGATAAGTGTAACAATACCATCAACTGTAACTGTAGTAAACTCCTATGCCTTCGCCGATTGTAGCAATTTAATTAGTGTAAACTTTAAAGAAAATAGTCAACTAACAAGTATTGAACAAGGTGCATTTTATAGTTGCAGTAGTTTGATAAATATGATTATCCCAGAAGGAGTGACAAGTATAGGTGCATTCATTTTTTCAGGTTGTAATAGTTTAACTAGTGTAACAATTCCAGCTAGTGTGAGAAGTATAGGAATTGCAATTCTTTCTAATAGCAGTGAATTGCAGACAATAGAATATACAGGAACAATAGAAGAATATTTATCCATAGAGTTTGGTTCTAATTGGATAAGTGATAGCTCCCACGACTTAATAATAGACGGAGAGAAAGTAACTGAGATAGTTGTTCCAGATTCTATTACAAGTATAGGACAATATGCTTTTTATGGTTGTGATGGTTTAACAAGCGTAACATTTTCAGATAGTGTAGAAAGTATAGACCAATGGGCTTTTTCTTATTGCAGCGACTTAAGGAACATATATTTTGGGGATAATAATCAGTTGGCAAGTATAAGCAGTTTTGCTTTTTATGAATGTGAAAGATTATTGAGCGCAGATTTTGGCGAAAATAGTCAGTTAAGAAGTATAGGGGGTTATGCATTCTATAATTGCGATGATTTAAAAAATATAGTATTATCACCAAATATTACAAGTATAGGGGGTTTTTCTTTCTATTATTGTAGTGCAATACAGACAATAGAATATACTGGGACAATAGAAAAATATTTATCAATAAACTTTGGTGCTCATTGGTTAATTGATAGTTCCCACGAATTTATAGTAAATGGAATGTCGGTAAAAGAATTAATAATACCAAGTTCTATTACAAGTATAAGTCAATATGCCTTTTATGGCTGTAATGGAATAAATAGTATAACTATTCCAAATAGTGTAAAAAGCATAGGGGAGGAAGCTTTTTATGGTTGTAGTGGAATAGAAAGGTTAGAATATACAGGAACATTAGAAGAATACTTATCCATAGTTTTAGGTTCTAGTTGGATAAATGATAACTCCCATGAATTTATTATTAGTGGGACAGTAGTTAATGACTTAGTTATACCAGAATCAATCACAAGTATAAGTCAATATGCTTTTTATGGGTGTAGGGGATTAATAAGCATAACTATTCCAAATACGGTGACAAGTATAGGAACTTATGCATTTCGTAGTTGTAGTGATTTAGTAAATTTAATCATTCCTAATTCAGTAACAAGTATCGGCTCTAATGCATTTGCCTTTTGTAATGGGTTAACAAATGTAACAATACCATCAAGTATAACTGCTATAGAGGGCTCTGTTTTTTATAATTGTGATAATTTAGCAACTATAACAATTCCATCAAGTGTAACAAGTATAAGTGGTTGGGCATTTTTAAGTTGTAATAATATTGACAGTATAGAGTTTACGGGGACATTAGAAGAATATTTATCCATAGATTTTAGTTCTTCTTGGATAAGCGATAGTTCCCATAGATTAATAATAAATGGAATGGAATTAACAGAACTAGTTATTCCTAGCTCCATTACAAATATAAGCGGTTGGGCTTTTTACGGTTGCAGTAGGTTGACTAGTGCAACAATTCCGTCAAGTATAACAAGCATAGAAAATTATACCTTTTACGGTTGCAGTGGTTTAACCAGTATAACAATACCAGAAGGAGTGACAAATATAGGCGAATATGCTTTTTCTGGTTGTAGTAGCTTAACAAGTATAACTATTCCAACAACAGTTACAAACATAGGTAACTGTGCATTCACTAATTGTAGCAGTTTGACAAGTATAATAATTCCAGAAGGAGTAACAAGTATTGGTGGTTCGACTTTTTCAGGTTGTAATAGTTTAACAAACATAACCATTCCAAATTCTGTGACAAGTATTGGTTCTAGTGCTTTTAATAATTGTTATAGTCTAACAAGCATAATAATACCATCAAGTGTGACAAGTATTGGCAACTCTGCTTTTCAAAATTGTTATGCACTAGCCGAAATATATAATTACTCAAGCAGCATAACAGTCCAATTAGGAAACACAAGTTCTTCAAATAATGGCTATTTAGGGCAATATGCCAAAGTTGTATATAATTCAAGTGAGTTAGCAACAGGAACACCAGAGAGCAAAATACAGGTTATTGATAATGTTCAATATTATGTAGATGGTGAAGACTTTATAGCACTTGCCCCAGCAGTAAATAGGAACTCTTTAACAACAGTTGCTCTTGATAGCCGAACAACAGAAATTAATCAGCGGGCATTTTATAACTGTAGGAATTTAACAAGTATAACAATACCATCAAATGTAAAGAGTATAGGCTCTAATGCTTTCCAATATTGTTATGCTTTAGCAGAAGTATACAATTATTCAAATAGTTTTACAGTGAGTTCAAACACATCAAATGGTTATGTAGGTTATTATGCAAAAGTTATATATAATGCAAGTGACTTAGAAACAGAAACACCAGAGAGTAAAATTCAAGTTATAGGTGATGTTCAATACTATGTAGACGGAGAAGACTTTATAGCAATAGCACCGGCAATAGCAAGAAACTCTTTGACAACACTAACTCTTGATAGCAAAACAACAAGAATCAATCAATATGCTTTTATAAATTGTAATAATCTAGTAAGCATAACCATACCATCTAGTGTAACAAGGATAGATACTGAGGCTTTTTCTGGTTGTAGTTCTATAGAAATAATAGAGTATACTGGCACATTAGAAGAATATTTGTCTATAAACTTTAGCTCTTATTGGATAAATGATTCTTATGAATTAAAAATAGGAGGGGAGATTGTAAATGAGTTAGCTATACCAAGCTCTATTACAGGTATTAATTATTATGCTTTCTATTATTGTAGCAGTCTTACAGGTATAACAATTCCATCAAGTGTAACAAATATAGGAAGTTCCGCTTTCTACTATTGCACTAATCTTACAAGTATAACAATACCATCAAGTGTAACAAGTATTGGTTCTTCTGCTTTTTATAATTGTAATTTAGCGACGGTATATATAGATAGCTCGACAATAGCAAATGGAATAACAAGTTCTTCATCTTATGGATATTTAACACAAAATGCCACGACATTATATATTAAAGATACTATTACAGCTACAACACCACCAAATGGGTGGATTGTTGATTCAGCAGGTAGCGACCAAGTTGATGGCTATGTTAAATATATAGAGGCTTAAGTTATTAACTTAAGTCTTTTTTAATTTTATTAATAATTTTTATTCTTAATAATTTTTATTTTAAGATATATGGCAAGCCTAAAATTTTTATTTATTTATATTTAAGAAAAAAATGTTTACTTTATTTATTAGTAATTAAAATAAAAAGATAAAAACTAAATGTAAATTAATGCTTTTGTGCCGTTAACATTTTGACAAAATTTTTAGAAATCGCTATAATAGTGTTGATTGCAAAAAATGTCGATTTTTGCATAAAAAACGGCGAGTTTTAGCAAAATAGAATAAGGAGAGATTTATGTCACTAAAGATGAAGTTAATTTCAACAATATCAGCATTTATGTTGGTGCTTGGATTAATGTTGTTTGGAGTGTTTGCCGCAACAAACGGAAC
>CALVPQ010000024.1 GCA_944351415.1 uncultured Clostridia bacterium
CAATGGCACCTGCGGCAATGGACACAATGCTTGCCCATTTTAGAGATACAAAAACAACGCCAGATGATTATGACCTTATAGTTACAGGTGATTTAGGAAAACTTGGAAGTGAAATTTTGATTGATTTAATGGAGGACCAGGGTGTAAAATTGGGGCTTAATTATAATGATTGTGGGCAGATGTATTATACAAGAAATCAAAACACACTTTCAGGTGGAAGTGGGTGTGGTTGTAGTGCAACTGTTTTAAATTCATATATAATAAAGAAATTAAGAACAGGTGAATATAAGAAAGTTTTATTTATGCCAACAGGAGCTCTAATGTCGACTACGGCAACTCAACAAGGTGAGACCATTCCAGGGGTATGTCATGCTATTGTTCTTGAGTGTGATGATAGTGTTAAAGGTGTTAAAATATCAACCACATCGAATAAGAATGTAAAGAATAAACCTAAAAAAGCGGTTCGTCAATCAATTAGCAAGTCAAATGAAAATAAATTAAAAAAGAGTTAGAATAAATTATAAATTTTGAAATAAAAAATATGCTTTAGGAGAAAATATTAATAATAGAATTGTTTAAAATAAGATTAGAATATGTTGTTTAAAATTATATAATTCAAAATAGTTAAAAGTAAAAAATTATAAATAAATATAAGGAGAAGAAATGTATTACTTGTGGGTGTTCTTAATTGGTGGTTTTATATGTATGCTTGGACAGGTGCTTATTATTTACACAAATATAACATCAGCAAGAATCCTAGTAACTTTTGTTATAATAGGTATTGTTTTAGAAGCATGTGGGATATTTGACCCAATTTCGGAGTTTGCAAAAGCGGGGATAAATGTTCCAATTATAGGTTTTGGAGCTTCTTTAGCTAAGGGTGCAATATCGGCAGTTCGTTCAAAAGGACTGATAGGTGCATTTACAGGGGGCCTAGAAGCCACTGCAGGTGGTATTGCTGCGGCGATATTTTTTTCTTTTATATTTAGTTTGATTTTTAAATCTAAGACTAAAAATTAATATATGTAGTATTATGTCATGCAAATATAATACAATATATACTATCATGTATTGCATAATAGTAGTGTTAAATTTAAAATAGTCAAATTTTATTGAAGTCTAACATATATTTATTGTATGCCAGAATATGTTATCTCCAAGAAGAGAAAAAAGGGGCTATCAAAAAAAACAAAGTTTAGAATAGTGCTGATTATAATTCTTGCAGTTATTATTCTTTTTTGTGTATACTATTTTAAAGTCATTTGTCCAATTGTGGTTAATTTAAGCCAAGAAAAGGTTAGGTCAGTTGCAACAAGCACAATAAGCAGTGTGGTGGGCAATGTTATGGCAGATGAAAATTTAACATATAATGATTTGGTTCAAATAACTTATTCTTCAGAAAATAAAGTTGAGTTTATAGAAGTTGATACCATACAAGTGAATATATTAATACGCGAGATTACTGAAAAAGTTCAACTAAGTTTTGATACACTTGGCAAGGAAGGAATTGATATTTCACTAGGAACTTTCACAGGGATACCTTTTCTTTTTGGTATTGGTCCAGATGTTTCAATAAAACTTGTGCCAGTTGGAACGGTGAATACAAAAGTTGAATCTTCATTTAATGAAGCTGGTATCAATCAAACAATTCACAGATTATACTTTGTTGTGTCATCAATTATTGGCATGGTGCTTCCAGGAATGACACAAAATTTTACAACTGAACTTGAAGTGCTACTTTGTGAAAGTATAATTGTTGGTGAAATTCCTAGTGTTTACCTTCAAGGTGGACTTATCTAAATGGTTTGTAGTGAAAGTATTGGCAGGGAATTAATCCTTGCCTTTTTGTTAAAATTGCTATTCATAATGTAAGTGCTTATATTTTTAAGGAAATTGTGTAAAAAGTTATATAAAATTAAAACATCAAAAAATTTTAAATTTCTCTTGTTATTTATTATTCTATAAATTTTCCATTTTATAATATTCTGTTTTTCTTCTTATAAACATAAAAAAAGAAGGCGAATGATATAAGAAACTCAGTGAAAGTGATTAATTTATATCAATTAATTTGCTATATTTGTATTAAGTTATAGAAAAATAAATAAAATTTTGTTTTTTAAAAGGAATTTTGAAAAGTTTGTAGTATAATAAGACTAAAAGGCATATTTTAGGAGTTTTTATATTGCAAAATAAAGGTTATCCAGCAGATTGGCTGTATCAACTAAAGCAAAGAAACAATATAGTTTCTATCATAAGCAAATATGTTCGTCTTGAAAAAAAAGGTAATAAGTATTGGGCTTGCTGTCCGTTTCACAACGAGAAAACACCATCTTTTACTGTAAGTGAAGACGAAGGCTTTTATTATTGTTTTGGGTGCAAAGAAAGCGGAGATGTTATTTCATTTATTATGAAATATGAATCGTGTGACTTTGCAGATGCTATTGAAATTCTTGCAAAAAATGCAGGTATGGAAATTCCAGAATTTAAGGGCGAGAAAGAGATAATAGAAAAGAAAAAACTTAAAGAGCGAGTTTTAAAACTTTTAGATACAGCTTATAAACATTATCAAGAAAACTTATACTTACCAGTTGCAAAACCAGCCCAAAATTATATAAAGCAAAGAAATTTCACACGTCACGAGCTTGAAGATTTTAAAATGGGTTATGCCATTGATTGGAATGAAATGATAAATTATTTACATAGTAAAGGTTTTACATATAAAGAAATGGTCGAGGCTGGAGTTGCTAGACATAATGATAGAAACAATAAAGAACAAAATATAAATAACATAAATCAATCCCAAGAAAAAAACGAAATAACACAGGGTGAAAATAACAAAATTGAAGATGAAGAATTGAATGGAGTTAGTGGCGACTACTATGATGTTATGGGTAAACGTTTGATATTTCCAATATTTAATTCTTTAAATGAATGTATTGGTTTTAGTGCTAGAGTGCTTGGGTCAACCGATTATGCTAAATATAAAAACACTGCTGAAACACTTGTATTTCAAAAAGGACGAGTTGTATTTGGTATAAATCTTGTTAAGGCATTAAAACAAAAGGGTGGACTTGATAAAATTATTATAGTTGAAGGACAGATTGATGTTATTGCTATGCACAGAGCGGGGTTTAAATCGACAGTTGCATGCATGGGGACGGCTTTAACAAAGGAAAATGCTCATGAACTGAAAAAATTGTCAAATAATATTGTTTTATGTTTTGATGGCGACACAGCTGGTATTAAAGCAACTATAAGAAGTATAGATATTTTGAAAGATGAAGGCTTTAATGTTACTATTGTATCACTTCCAGACAAGCATGACCCTGATGAAGTTTTAAAAGAATATGGAAAAGATTATCTAAGTAATCTAATAAATACTGCTCTTCCTATAACAGATTATTTGTTGCAATATGAACAAAAAAATTATGATTTATCTAAGCCTGATGAAAGAGGAAAATTTGCTGTAGCTGCACTTAGACATATAGCGAAACTTGGTTCTAATAGTGAAGAGGAACCTTATCTTGATAAAGTGAAAGATTTAACAAATATCCCTATAGATGTTTTACGTCGAGACTTGCAAAAAATTAAAGGCGGACAAGCAGCGAAAAGTGATAAAAAAATAACCGATAATGTTTTAATAAATAGAGAAAATGGCAATATTAAAGCTATAAAGTTTATATTAAGTTCACTTATATATAAAAAAGATTTTGTAGATAAAAGAATTGATTATAAAAGATTATTGCCAAGGTATAAAGACATTATTGAAAAAACGTATGAGAATATTCCAATATCTTCATATTTTGATTATTTTGATATTGAACAAAATCCTATTTTAAAAGATTGTATTGGAATGAATTTTGAAGAATATAGAGGTATGGAAAAACGTTATTTTGATGAATGCTTGTGGAGTCTTGCAAAACAAGAACTTGAAAATAAAAAAGCCGAACTTGCAAAGCAAGCAGATGAATCACGTGATTTAACAGAGAAAGCCAAGATAATGCAAGAAGTTGTTAATATAAATAAATCATTAAAAGAAAGGAAAATGGAGGATTTTTATGGCAGATAATAAATTAGAAATAGAACTTAAAAGAATATTTGATGTAGCAACTAAAAAGGGCTCTATAAACGAAGAAGATGTTTATACAAGGCTACTAAAGTATGATATATCAGCACAAGAAATTCAAAAATTTATAAAAAAACTTGAAAGCAGTAATATCAAGATTTTAAAAACAGACGAAAATGTTGAAAACGACTTTGATATAAATGAATTTTCAGGTTTTGCAGCTGTTGATGACCCTGTTAAAATGTATCTAAAAGATATAGGTAAAGTTCCACTTCTTTCTCAAGAAGAAGAAATCGAACTTGCAAAAAGAATTTTAGATGGTGATGAAGAAGCCAAAGCCAAATTATGCCAAGCAAATCTAAGACTTGTTGTTTCTATAGCCAAAAGATGGGCAAGCACAAATTCGCTTTCTTTTTTGGATTTAATACAAGAAGGGAATATGGGACTTTTACGTGCAGTTGAAAAATTTGATTACACAAAAGGGTTCAGATTTTCTACTTATGCAACATGGTGGATAAAACAAGCTATCACAAGAGCTATTGCTGACCAATCAAGAACTATCAGACTTCCTGTTCACATGGTGGAAACAATAAACAGATACGGAAGAACGGTAAGACAACTTACTCAAAAATTATCTCGAGAACCAACACTTGAAGAGATAGCAGAAGCTATGGGAATAAGTGAAAATAAGGTCGTTGAGATACAGAAGAGTGCATTAGACCCTGTATCTTTGGAAACACCAATAGGGGAAGAAGAAGATAGTAAGATGAGCGACTTTATTGAAGATGAAAGTGCGCGAAGTCCTATGGAAGTTGCATCACAAAAGTTATTGCATGAACAATTACTTGCTGTTATTGAAACCTTAACTCCACGAGAACAACAAGTTATTCGTGAACGCTATGGTCTTATAGATGGAAAAGCTAAAACTCTTGAAGAGGTTGGTAAAGAATTTAGCGTTACAAGAGAGCGTATTCGTCAGATTGAAGCCAAAGCACTTAGAAAACTTAAACACCCAAATCGCAGTAAAAAATTAATTGATTTTATAAGTTAAATAATAATCTTGTTTTTGCTAAAATAAAATTATAATATAATTTGCATAAAGGAGAAATATAAATGGATTTAAAAAGTATACTAGAATATCAAAAATTAGATGGAGAACTTTTCAAGATTGAACGCCAATTGAAAAATAATGAAAATAAGAAAACATTAAATAAGATGCATGATAACATGAAAGATGCTCAAAATAGGTCATTTAAGCTTGAAGAGAAAGCAGGTGCACTGCTTGGAGAAATAGATAAGGTAAAAAAGCAATTTAAAACTCAACAAGATAAAATGAATGAATTTATGTCTAAAGACCTTGAAAAATTATCAAAAGAAGAACTTGAAAAGCTTAGTGTTTTAAGAGATAAGCTTGCACAAAATCTTGCTATACTTGAACGTAATTTAACAGCTCTTGCTGAAAATGTTAATGCCACTCTTGCTGATTTTAATAAAACAATTAAAACATTTAATGCCTGCAAAGAACAATATACAAAAAGTAAAACAGCTTATGATAATGATGTAAAATCTGTTGAAAAAAAGAGAGATGAGATAGAAAACAACTTAAAAAAACTTGCAAAAAGTCTTGATAATAAACTTTTTGAAGCATATCAAAAAAGAAGAAAAGAGAATATCTTTCCGGTTGTTGTTCCAATTATAAATAACTCTTGTGGTGGTTGTCATATTGAGCTTCCTTATGCAAATATATCAAAACTAGAAGATGATGGCATACTAACTTGCGAACACTGTCATAGAATAATTTATAAAGTGTAAATATTTTGGTTAAAAGACGAAGAAAATTCTTCGTCTTTTTTATAGAAATAAAGGTAAGTTGATTTGATAATATATAATAATATAAAATTTTAGATTATATTTCAAATTGCTTGCTATCTTTTTATAAATCAAATATAATATAATCATAAAGAGATTGAAGGCGGATTATGATTTTTAAAAAATTTTTTAATAAAGACGCCGATAAAGTAGAGCATTTTGCTAAAGAATTTAATTTATCTGAAAAAGTTACAGAATTGTTGCTATTAAGGGGGATAAATACAAGCGAAGATATTGAGGAGTTTCTTAATCCTAAAATATTGCATAATCCTTTTGATTTAAAAGGAATGAAGCAATTAGTTGATAGGGTAAAACTAGCCAGAGAATTAAAAGACAAAGTGCTTATTTTCGGTGATTATGATGTTGATGGTGTAAGTGCAACTTCCATCATGCTTAAAGCATTAAAACAATTTGGTATTAAGGCGGATTTTTATCTGCCAAATCGTTATATTGATGGTTATGGTCTAACAAATCAAGTTATTGATAAAATTGCTGATACTTTTTCACCTAATTTAATCATCACGGTTGATTGTGGAATTTCCTGTTATAAAGAGATTGAGTATGCAAAAAATAAAGGGATTGAGATAATTGTTACAGACCATCACGAAATACCAGAGATTATTCCTGATACAATAGTTGTAAATGCAAAACTACCAGACCAAAAATATCCTTTTAAGGAACTATGTGGAACAGGTGTTGCATTTAAGTTTGCTCAGGCTCTACTTGGCGATAAAGAAGCTGAGTGTTTTTTGCCTGTCACTGCTATAGCAACTATCGTGGATATAGTTCCGCTTATAGGTGAAAATAGAACGATTGTATCTTTAGGTTTGAAACTTTGTGAGAAATATCTTCCTATAGGATTAAAAATGATGTTTAAAGAGTATGATATATCTTTAGTAAAACCAAATGCTACAGACATTTCTTTCAAGATAGGACCAAAGTTAAATGCATCAGGAAGAATGGGCGATGCAAAGGATTCACTTAAAATTTATTTTGAAACTGACCCTGTAAAGATTAAAGCGGACCTTGAAAAAATTAAAGCTCATAACACAAAGCGCCAAGAACTTTGTAATAAAATTTATGAAGATTGTGAAAAGGCTCTTGCAAAGGTTGATATGCGTAATCAAAGAGTAATCACTCTCGCTTCAAAAAAATGGGATAAAGGGGTGCTTGGAATAGTATGTTCGCGTCTTGTTGAGAAATATCATAAACCTGTTTTTTTGTTTGCTCAAGATGGAGATATTCTAAGCGGTTCTGGAAGAAGTATTGATGATATAAATATTCATCAGCTTTTATCATCTTTAAAAGATATTTTAGAAACCTTTGGTGGTCATTCTATGGCTGCAGGTTTATCTTTAAAGAGAAGTAATTATGAACTTTTTTCACAAAAGATAAATGATTTTGCTTTAAATTATATAAATGATGAAGTATTTATACCAATAAAGTATTACGACCAAGACATCACAGAAGAAGAAATAACACCTGAATTTATAAAAGAACTTGCAGTATTAGAACCTTATGGGTGTAATAATCCACGTCCTAGATTTAAAATTACAGCACAAGATGTAGAAATTTTACCTATGAAAAAATTTCCACAGCATGCATATATCAAAATTGGAAAATTTAATCTCACTTATTTTAATTTTTTAGAGAGCAAAGTAAAAATAACATTTTCTAGAAAAAAATCGTTTATCTTTGAGTTCCAGCCTAAAGCTATGAAAGGCACAGTGTGTGAATTTGATGGTGGAAGCTTTATTATAGAAGACTCATATAAAAAATTAAATTCAATAGAATTAAATCAACTTGTCATAAAGGGTAATGGCGATGCACATTATAAATTGTATCCTAAAGAAGAATTGTTATCCTTTGTTGGTGGAACAACAACATCAGTCTTTGGAACTTGTTTTGTAACCTACTCTTGTTTTGATTATGTTGAGTTTGTAAAAAATTATAACACACAGGGTATATATCAATATGGCATTTATGAAGATAAAGAAATTGGATATAATTCTCTTCTTTTATCTCCTAAAGGTATAAATTGGGCAAAAAATTTTAATAAGATTGTGTTCTTATCACCTGTGATTGATGTGGATTTTATTTCGGCATTAAACAAGGTTACTGATGCAGAAATCTATTTGCCTGTTGATAAAAAAGGTGACCCTAGAAAATTTGCAGGTATTGACCTTGATAGAACAACCTTTGCTTATATTTTTAAATCACTTATCTCAAAATCCAATAGACAAATTTATAATGTTTTTGAACTTTATGATAAATGTGATTTTAAAGACATTTCATTTAACACATTTTATGCTGCGCTCTTAGTTTTCAATCAATTAGGATTTATAAGAATTGAGAATGATGAACAAATAACTTTGAAAATAAATAAGAGTGTAAAGAAAGATTTAGCTCAGTCTAGCATATATAATAACCTATTACTTCTAAAAAACACTTTTAAAGGAGAGAATGATTATGGAAGAAAGGCAGTTAATAGATAGGATAAAAAACACCATATACAATAACTATAAATGCACCGATAAAGAAAAAAAAATTATAAAATCTATTTTAGAACATGAACTAAATTTTGATAGAATAGACGTTATTTTAAATTTTATTGTAAAAACAAAGTTAGATAAATCATCTGTTCTGGCTTTTTTGTGTTATCAACTTTTTAAGGTTTATCCTGAAGAAGGTGATGAAATATGTGCTCAGCTTACAAAAGAACAGCAGGAGATTGTTTCTGAATTTAAAACTATAAAAGATATAAACCAACTTACACTTAGTGAAGAAATCGAAGATATAAGAAGAATGTTCATAGTGATGAGCAGTGATATGCGAGTGGTTATAATAAAACTAGCTGGAATATACTATGACATTTCAAAACTTGAACTTCCACTCGATGATAATAAGTGGAGATTTGTAAGACAAGTTAAAGATATTCACGTTCCACTTGCAGAAAGAATGGGGCTTGATAAGCTTAAACAAAATCTTTATGATAATGTTATAAGACTTGAGCACCCAGTGGAATATAATCGTTTAAAAGAGACCATAGAAAGCAAGAGAGAGGAAAATGAACAACAACTTAGACTTACAAAAAGTAAAATTCAAGCAATTTTAGATGACTTAAAAATTAATGGTGAGATTGTAAGTCGTATAAAACATGTATCATCTATTTTTAATAAATTATACAATAAAAGAGTCAGCCTCGACCAAATCTATGATATACTTGCTATGCGAGTTATTGTAGATACAGTTGAAGAATGTTATGCTGTGCTTGGAAGAATACATGCTATATATAAACCTATGATAGGCAGAGTTAAAGACTATATAGCAAATCCAAAACCAAATGGATATAAGTCGCTCCACACAACAATTATTGTAGAAAACCAACACCCACTAGAAGTTCAAATTAGAACAAAACAGATGCATCAAGAGTCAGAGTTTGGAGTTTATGCACACTGGCTTTATAAAGAAAAGAAAGATAAAAAGTCAGATTTTGATGACAGGCTTACATGGTTTAGACAAACTATAGAAAATGCAAAAGAAATGTCAAATGAAGATTTTATTGAAACACTTAAGAGCGACCTTTATGATGGTGTAATAATTGTGCAAACGCCTAAAGGAAGAGTTATTGAGTTTCCAGAGGGTTCAACTGCTATAGATTTTGCTTATGCAATTCATACAGACGTTGGGAATAGCTGTGTAGGGGCTAAAATAAATGGTAAGCTAAAACCAATTACAACTCTTTTATGTAATGGTGATATTGTTGAAATACTAACATCTTCTCATAGCAAAGGACCTTCTAGAGATTGGCTTAAGTATGTTAAAACAAATGGTGCTAGAAGTAAAATAAAGGCTTTCTTCAAAACTGAACTAAAAGCAGAGAATGTAAAACAGGGGAAGTCTATGTTTAACCAATCCGTGCAAGATAAAGGCTTTAATTTAGCTCAACTTTTAACTGATAAGTATATAGAAGAGATACTCCGCCGATATAACATGGAAGACATGGAAGAACTTTATGGTGCTATTGGAGCTGGCTCAATGACATCAAGCCAAGTTGCAAGTAGATTTATAAATTTATACAACAATGACAATATCTCTCTTCCTAAAGTTGAAACTGTTGTGCATTTAAAACGTAACAAAGATGGAGTGTTAGTAGATGGTGATAGTGGTATGCTTGTAAGGTTTGCAGGCTGCTGTAATCCAATTGAAGGTGATGATATAATTGGATATATCTCACGTGGTAGAGGTGTGACAATTCATAGATTGAACTGTCCTAATCTTAAATTCTTAGAGCCTGAAAGGCTTATAGATGCACAATGGCAAGTTAAAGAGAATGCAACTTTTATGGCAACAATAAAAGTTATAGCAGAAAAATCAGATAATAATATAGGCAGACTTACTAATTTAATCACAGGTCTTAAGATAAATATAAGAGGTTTTGATGCAAAAGATGTGGGGGATTCTTTTATATGTTCTCTTAGGATAGAAGTCAAAAATAAGGCAGAACTTGAAAGTGCGATAAGCTCCATAAGAAACCTAAGAAATGTAACAAGTGTATATAGGAGTGAAAAATGGTAAGCACAAATAAAGAAGAGTTATTAATATCTCTCCAAGACCTATGCAATCTTTTTAACGTTGAAGATGATATTAAGATTGAGCATAAGGAAACAATTTTAGGAAACAAAATAACTAATGAATTTATCTATGAATCAAATAGTATAACACATAGTTACTCATGGACTTATGATATAGATAAATCTTTAAGTGAGCTTAGAAAGAAATCATTAAGAAAAAGGAAAGCTGCAAATGGGCTTTATCAAGTTTTATCAACCGAATTAAATAAAACCTTGCCATGGGGTTCGCTTACAGGTGTAAGACCAACAAAACTTGCAAGAGATTTAATCGAATATGGAGAAATGAAAGAGTATCTTGTAGCTGAGATTTTAGAGAAAGATTATTTTGTTTCAAAAGATAAAGCAGAACTTGTTGCCAGTATTTTAAAAAATCAAAAATGCATAATAAGAAATGATAATTTGGTGGATATTTATATAAACATTCCAATATGTCCAACTAGATGTATATATTGTTCTTTTATATCAAGCGAACTTGAAAGGGTAAAGAATAAGATTGATGAATATATAAATGCTGTTATAAAAGAGATAAATGCAGTTAAAGATATTATAAAAAATAAGGCTTATATTGTAAGAACAATTTATATAGGCGGCGGAACACCATCTGTATTAAATAACAATCAGTTAGACAGGCTTTTATCAGAAATAAATTTTCCAGTAAGTGAGTTTACTGTTGAATGTGGACGAGCTGACACTATTACTGAAGAGAAACTTGATATACTAAAGAAACATAATGTAACAAGGATTTCTATTAATCCACAAACATTTTGTGAAGCAACATTAAAAAGAATTGGAAGAAAACAAAAAAATAACGAAGTGCTTGAGGCATATAGTAAGGCACTTGTGAGAGATTTTCAAGTTAACATGGATTTTATAGCAGGTCTTCCTGGAGAAAAATTAGGTATATTTAAGCGAACAATTAAAACAGCGCTTGAATTATATCCAAATAATATCACTATACATACTCTATCTGTTAAAAATGGGGCAGAACTCAAAAGCCATCAGCAGATGATAGAAAGTCGAGATGTGTTTAAAATGGTTGATTTTGCTGAAAAAACACTTGTAGAGAATGGATATAAACCATATTATTTATATAGGCAGAAGAATCAGTTAAGCGGACTTGAAAATGTTGGCTATTTTCGTGATAATAATATTTGTATGTTTAATATAGATAGTATGGAAGAGACTAATACAATAATAGGTATTGGTGCAAATGCCATAAGCAAACGTGTTTATAATTTGGAACATAAGATAGAAAGAGAAGCAAATGTAAAATTTATAGAAGAATATATAGCAAGAATAGATGAATTAATTGAAAGGAAAAAACAATTTTATAAATAAAAGTAAAAAAATAAAGAAAATAAGTTTACAAATTAAATTATTTATGTTATACTATCAAAGTCGATGGACCTTTTACACAGTTTTGCTCGAGACCTTCTGACGCCTTGCTTTGTAAAAGGATAACAAATATAAATAGGAGGATACAATGGAAAAGAAAGAGATTATTGATAAATTTAAACTTTCTGAAAATGATACAGGTTCTGTTCAAGTTCAAGTAGCTTTACTTACAGCGAGAATTAATCACTTAAATGAGCACCTTAAAGCTAATCCAAAAGATAATCATTCACGTCGCGGATTGCTCCAGATGGTTGGTAAAAGAAAAGGTTTCTTGCTTTACCTTAAGGAGAGAGATATTGAAGCTTACAGAAACTTAATTAAAGAACTTGGCATTCGTGAAGTAAAATAATTTAATAATAGAGGGGGGATATGTTTTTATCGTCCCTTTTTTAATTAGAAAAATAGGAGTTAATATGAAAGAAGATGCAAAAATTTTTGAAATTGAAATTGGAAACAAAAAGGTAACATTTGAAACAGGCAGATTATGTGAACAAGCAAACGGAAGTTGCCTTGTAAAGTGTGGAGAAACAGTGGTTATGGTAAATGCCACAATGTCAAAAGAGCCTCGTCCTGGTATTGATTTTTTTCCACTTCAAGTAGATTATGAAGAAAAAATGTATTCAGTAGGCAAAATTCCTGGGGGATTCAAAAAGAGAGAAGGGAAACCATCTGATAAGGCTATTTTAACATCAAGACTTATTGATAGACCTTTAAGACCTTTATTTCCAAAAGGTTTTTATAATGATGTAGTTGTTGTTGCAACAGCACTATCAGTTGACCCTGATGTTGCTCCAGAACCACTTGCTATGCTTGGTTCTAGTTTTGCACTAACTATTTCTGATATACCTTTTATGGGACCTACAGGGTCTGTTCAAGTCGGATATGTTGATGGTAAATTTATTATAAACCCAAATAGTGAAGAACGAGAGAAATCTCTTATACATTTAACTGTTTCAGGAACAGATGAAGCCGTTTTAATGGTTGAGGCAGGAGCACAAGAAGTGCCAGAAGAGACTATGTTAGATGCAATTATGTTTGCACACGATGAAATAAAGAAAATAGTAGAATTTCAGAAAAAGGTTAAGGCTGAAATAGGTAAGCCAGTTGCACAAGACCTTGTTTATGAAGTAGTGCCAGAAGAAATTAATATAGCAGTCAGAGAGTTTGCTGATGCTAAACTAGATTATGCACTTGACACTTTTGAAAGATATGAAAGGCAGATGAGACAAGACCAAGTTGATAAAGAAACAAAAGAACATTTTGCAGAACAATTCCCAGATAGTGAAAAGTATATTGGAGAAGTTCTTTATAAAATGACAAAAGAAAAAGTTAGAGCTAAAATTTTGAACCAAGGAATAAGACCAGATGGAAGAAAACTTACAGAAATAAGACCGATATGGTGTGAGGCAGGTGTTCTTCCAAGAACTCATGGAAGTGCAATATTTACTCGTGGACAAACTCAAGTGTTAACAACTTTAACTTTAGGCACGGTTTCTGATATGCAAAAGTTAGATGGTCTTGATGACGAAGAAGTTAATAGATACGTTCACCACTATAATATGCCAGCTTATGCAACCGGTGAAGCTAGAGGAATAAAAAGCCCAGGTAGACGTGAAATAGGTCATGGTGCACTTGCTGAAAGAGCGCTTGAGCCAGTAATTCCATCAGAAGAAGAATTTCCTTATGCATTAAGACTTGTGTCTGAAGTTTTATCATCAAATGGCTCTTCTTCAATGGCTTCTGTTTGCGGTTCTACTCTTGCTTTAATGGACGGTGGTGTGCCTATTAAACGTCCGGTTGCTGGTATTGCTATGGGGCTTATCAAAGATGACCAGACTGGCAAAGTTGCTGTTCTCTCTGATATACAGGGGCTTGAAGATTTCCTAGGCGATATGGACTTTAAAGTCACAGGAACTGAGAAGGGTGTAACGGCTATTCAGATGGATATTAAAATTAAGGGGATTGATAAGCAAATTCTTACAACTGCATTAAAGCAGGCAAGAGATGGCAGAATGTTTATTATGAATAAACTTCTTGAAGAAATATCTGAACCAAGAAAAGAACTTTCAAAATATGCACCTAAGATAATCACATTCACCATAGACCCAGAAAAAATTAAAGATGTTATTGGAACTGGTGGAAAAATGATAAATAAGATTATAGATGAAACTGGTGTTAAAATTGATATTGATGATGATGGTCATGTATTCGTAGCAACTCAAGACATTGAGATGGCTGAAAAGGCTAAAAAAATAATTTTAGGGATTGTTGAAGATGTCGAAGTTGGAGATGTATATGATGTAAAAGTTGAACGAATAACAACTTTTGGAGCTTTTGTTGAATTTGGAGGAAATAAAGAAGGAATGATTCATATCTCTAAACTTTCAAACAAACGTGTTAATAAGGTTGAAGATGTTGTAAAAGTTGGCGATATAGTTAAGGCTGAGGTTATTAAGATTGATGATAAAGGCAGAATAGACCTTAAACGAATTGTTCCTAAAGATGAGAAAAATGAAAAATAATAAAATATAAAAATGATTTTTATACACTAATTTTTATTTATTTTATATAAAAAAAGAGAGAAATAAGATGTTGTTTGATTAAAACGGACAACAAATAAAAAAGAGAGAACATGTTAGATTTTGTAGTCTAATATGTTCTT
>CALVPQ010000025.1 GCA_944351415.1 uncultured Clostridia bacterium
TTATCGCAGCTTATCACGTCCTTCATCGGCGCCTAGTGCCAAGGCATCCCCTATATGCTCTTTGTAGCTTAATCATATAAAATGATTTATTGGATAATCTTAGCATTTTCGCAAATCTTATTTTAATTAAGACTCTTGTTATTCATTTACTCGACGTAAATTGAATTTTGCAAAAGATATTCGTATTACAACATTATTATTTTTATAACAAGCGTAATTTTGAATATTTGTTTTTGCTCGTTTTACATTCTGTAAAACTTTCTATTATGTAGTTGTCAAGGTTCTATTGCTAACAGGTGCAACCTGCACCGTTTGGGTTAGCATGAGTATAATATCACAAAGCAAAATAGAATGTCAACACTTTTTTCAAAAAAATTTTAAAAATTTTTAATTTTTTTTAACTTTTTTTTGATTTTTGCCGACACATCACCGCGTGTTCGCTTTTTAGTGCTATAAAAGCCTAATTTAAAGGCAAATTTTATGATTTTATAACAAGAAAAATTTTTAAATTTTTTCTAAAAACTTTCAAATTATAACAAAAATTTTGAAATTTTCAAGAAAGAGAATCAGGTTTCGCAATAAAAATTTTTTGAAATTTTCTTACTTTTAATATCTTTTATATAGTCTGCTAAGTTTTCCGCCAGATAAACTTTATAAGTTTTAATAATCATTAAACTAAAAAAGATATGTTGAAATCTATCACTGGCTAGGTCGCTTCTATATTTTAAAATATAAATTATTAATATTATATCTATATACAATATATAGATAGATAAAAATAAGCCACTTGAAAAGTTGGCTCTTAATTATTCATTTTACGTATAAAAAACTATCTGTTTAAATTAAATTGCCCTGATGATTTTTCTGGAACTCCATTTTCGCGCAACCGTTCAATTACTGCAGAGACTCCAATATGTATCCCTTCTACGGTAAAAATTTTTAAATTTTTTTTATCATAACCTATCAAACCACCAAGCATACCCAAATTTGTTGTGTCTTGGAAATAGCCAATTTCGCTATAACTATAATATCTTTTTTTGCGGAAAAGACTGAACACAAAGATTCCATCTGAACTTGCAACCACATAGTTAAAGCGCGTATATAAATATCCAAAGAACCCTAGTGCCGAGAATGCTGCAATGCATACTGATATTATAATAATATTTGAAACAGTTGTATTTTCACTATCTTCAATACAGCAATAGATAAGTCCCGCTATACCACCCAAAAGCACGATAAATGCAAAGCCAAGGAAAAAACCAGAAAGCATCTTAGGCGGACGAGTGCGAATAATATCTTGAGATAAAATTTTCTTCTCTCCACGAACTTTGGAATACCAGAAAAGAGAAAAAGCGATAGACACAACTATCGGTATCAATAGTAATACAAGTAAACTTTCCCAAATCTCCATAAAATACCTCTCTTTTTGATACTAAGCAACAAGTCAATTTGCTGATATTTGTTTTATTTTATAACAAATTATCTGAAGAGCCAAATAAAAGCACTTTTTATAAAGTAAAGCCCTATCCTACCCTAAAATACATAATAAATTA
Organism: uncultured Clostridia bacterium; assembly: GCA_944351415.1. Classification (GTDB taxonomy): domain Bacteria; phylum Bacillota; class Clostridia; order Christensenellales; family UBA1242; genus Caccovivens. Next base: position 1,554 of record CALVPQ010000025.1, read on the forward strand.
CAACAAATCTGCTTTTAGTTTTTTATTTTGCAATGTTTTCTATAAAATCGTAGATACCTTTTATATATTGTTAGATTATATAATAATATATTATATATAAATAAATAGGGTTGCTTCAAAGTTTATTTTAATTATTTTAAAACTTTCAGAAAATCATTTAATTTTGCTTTGTCTTGTTTCTTATAAACCACATAAAATTGCATAGAGGCTTCATTATCTAAGATAGGAATATTTACTCTATTATTTCTAGGAACTAAAGGAATTGTTATATTTGTTGAAAAACATGGGATAGTTGAGGAATTTACAATTTCATATAAATCATCAAGTGATTGTTTAAAAAATTTTGATTTAGGAAGTTTTCTGTCAATAATTTCTTCCCATTTGCCTAGATTATTTGCAACTAAAAAAGATTGCCCATCAATATCCTTAAAATATACACCCTCTTTCATTCCAGCTAGAACATGACCACTCGGCACAGCTATATATAGGTTTTCACTATAAGCAAATTGAGATGCTAATTCATCATTATCCACCAGTTCTGAGGTAAAAATAAAGTTATATTGACCATCTAACAATTTTTCAATAAGATTTTCTTTTTCTTCAATTTTTATTGTTATGCTTTTGTCTGACAACACCGAGTAAAAGAGGTTGCTATACTTAAACATTGGGCCAGGGGCAATAGAACCTATAGTGATATTAGTTGACATATTATAAAATTCAGTCATCTTTTCTTTCATATTTTTAACAGAATCTAACACATTTTTTGCATATTTAACAAGTTCTCGCCCATTTTCATTTAATGAAAGCTTATTTTTCTTTCTGTCAAAAAGTGGCACTTCAATATAGTCTTCCACTTTTTGCATGGCTCTCGTTAAAGCAGACTGTGATATATGAAAGGATTTACTTGCCTTTGTTAAACTTTCTGTTTTTGCAAACTCTAAAAAATACTCTAAAAAATCAATATTTATCATATACTACTCACTATGCATTTTAATTATAGCAGATTGACTTATTTATGTCAAAAAATAGGTCTATATAATTTACAATTTTAAAAGAAAATAATAAAATAAAGTTGATAAAGTTGCAAAACAGGTGCAAACTTATCTAAAAGGAGAAAAAAATGAAGACACTTATTGTTTATTTTTCATATTCCGGCAACACAAAAAGATTGATTGAAACAATCAATAAACAGTTTAATTTTGACGTTGCTAGAATTGAAAGAAAAGAGGCTTATTCAGACGACTATAACACTTGTGCTTATGTTGAAGCTAAGAAAGAAGTTGAAAATCACATTCACCCTGAAATTAAAAAAATTAATATAGATTTTTCAAATTACGACAAAATCTTACTATTTTTCCCAATCTGGTGGTATACCTTCCCTATGCCAGTCGGAACATTTATCAAGGAACTAAAAGGCTATACGGGTAAGGTTATCATATTTGCAAATAGCTATACAAACGACCCGCAATATATGGTTAACTCTATGAAAGATTTAAGGGCTATTGATAGCAAAATAGATTTCCAAGAGGGACTTTTTAATCAGAATGCAGAAAAACATATTAATTTTATAAAAAATTTATAATAAGGAGAAAATTATGGAAAAAATTATGTTAAATAGTGGTTATGAAATGCCACTTCTAGGAATAGGAACATACCTTCTATCACCTACAGATGCTGAAAACTCAGTTTATCATGCACTAAAAATGGGCTATAGACTTATTGACACTGCAAATGCTTACCATAATGAACGTGCTGTTGGTCGCGGAATTAAAAAAAGCGGAGTTAGAAGAGAAGAAATTTTCTTAGAATCTAAACTTTGGCCAACAGTTTACACAAAAGAAAGTGCAATTGATGAAATGCTTGAAAGACTTGATGTGGACTATGTTGACCTTTTGCTTCTCCACCAACCTGCCGGAGATTATCTTGCAGGCTATAAAATGATGGAAAAAGCCGTTAAAGAAGGAAAGGTAAAATCTATCGGCGTGTCTAACTTTGAAGGCGAGCCACTTGAGATTATACTTAAAAACTGTGAAATCAAGCCTGCTGTTATTCAAGTTGAAGCACACCCTTACTTCCCACAGACAGAACTTAAAAAGACACTTGAAAAATATGACATCAAGTTGCAAGCTTGGTATCCACTTGGACATGGTGATAAAACACTTATTAATGAGCCAATCTTTACAAATCTTGCATCAAAATATGGCAAAACAAATGCTCAAATTATTTTAAGATGGCACTTGCAACAGGAGAATATTATAATTCCAGGCAGTAAAAATGTTGACCATATTAAAGATAATGCAAACATCTTTGACTTTGCCTTGACCGAAGAGGAAATGCAAGAAATTTCAAAAATCAATAAAAATAAAAGATATTATCAACCAGAGCCAGCATTAACTGCAAGTTATGCCAATATGCCACTTGACCCATCAAAAGACATTTAAAAGGAAGGTAAAGTTATGGACAAAAATTTAAAAGAAAAAGTTGCTCTTGTGACCGGTGGGAGTTCTGGTATTGGCAAGGCAATCGCGCTTCGCTTTGCAAAAGAAGGAGCTAAGGTTATAATAGTGGGCAGAAAAGAAAATACTTTAAAAGAAACCGCCGAATTAGACAAAAACATTTCTTATGTTGTTGGGGATATTACAGAAGAGGACACTATCACAAAAATTGAGGAGACTTTAAAAAATAACTTTAACAGCAGACTTGATATTCTTGTTAATAATGCAGGCTGGTGCCCTGTTCAACCAATAACAGAACTCAGTATAAAGGGCTATGACCAAGCCTTTAACTTAGATGTAAGAACTGTTGTTGACCTTACAACGCACCTGCTTCCATTAATTATAAAGTTTAAAGGGAATATTATAAATCTTTCAAGTGTTGGTGCAACTCACCCTGCTGCAAATCTATCAATGTATGTTGGGGCTAAAGCTGCTATCGAAAACTTTACAAAAGCTTGGGCTATAGAACTTGCACAAAAAGGTGTTCGAGTTAATGCTATTGCTCCTGGTGCAATTGAAACAAATATATGGAACGTGACGGACTTATCCGAAGATGAAGCAAAAAAGCATAAGGATAATATTGCAAAAGGTATTCCTTTTGGTAGATTTGGCACACCTGACGAAGTTGCAAATGTTGCCCTATTTCTTGCAAGCGACCAAGCAAGTTATGTAAGCGGCTCTGTTTATGCCGTTGACGGAGCTTCTGGAGCTATGTAAAAAATAACTTAAATAAATTATATTATTAAAATAAATAAAATAAATTTAATACTGAAAACAGAATGACAATCAAATAAAAAAATAAAATATTTAATAAATAAAAAATTATTAAATAAAAAATTATTAAATAAAATAATTAATAAAATAAATAAAATAATTAAAGACAAATAAATACAGGCTATCTAAGCTTGTATTTATTTTTAAAAATATATTTATAATTAAAATAAAAGTGACAATTTAATTTATTTAATTAAACTTTATTCTTATTTTTTTATATATTTAATTATTTTTTATTATTTTATTGCAATACTCTCTATACTTAATATTCCTTCTAAAACTTTTATTTCAAGAGTATGTTCTTTATTTTCCAAAAGCGATAAGTAATAAGCTAGTGTCTTTTCACTGTATGCATTTAAAGTCAGTGTTGTTGAATTTCCGTCTACACTTACTCTAATTTTACACTCTTCATTTTGTCTTACATTAAAAGCAATTTGATTGCCAACAAAGGAATATTTTATATAGCCATTACCACTTATGCAATAGCCATAGGTTGATAACGTATATTCTTTTGAAAAACCATACTTTCCAAAACCATAAGAATAGTAGCTAAATTCGTTAGGATTATATTCTCTCATTCCGCTTAAGCTATAGGAAAAGTCAATTTGATTTATTGCGACATATCTGTGGGTGTCAGTGTCTGTTATAACAAGTCTATAATACCTTAATTCTTGTTCTTCAAAATTAACTGACAGTTCTCTGTTGCTATAGGTTAAATTTTGATAACTGCCAACAAGTTGCATATCGTCTAAGCTTGTTCCAACATAAAGTTCAAAGGTTATAGGAAAGTGTTTCTGCGCATTTGTATAACCTGTGATTGTCATTTTGTTATAAAAACCGTTTTTACCTAAGTCCACAGTCAATATAAATGGATTATCGGTTGAAATTATATTGTTCCTATCAGAGTGATATGCAGTTGACTTATCTCCATCTATAATATTTTGAAAGGCATAGGTTTCATCATTATCCCATACGCCAAAATTTTCATAAGACACTATACTTTGTATTGAAAAATCAGCATAAATATCTTTTGAATATGTGTAATTTCTATCGTAAACCACTTGGCTTGAAAAATCATATTCCTTATACTTGCCATTAATATTAAAAAGATATTGAGAGCCTATTGCCGCCACCTGAACCTGTCCATTTTCAAGTCTACCCCAACCTAGCTCCATATATGCATCATAGCCTGTTGATACCGTGATTTCTTTAAAATATATATAGTCTCCAGCATTTAATGAAAGTATTGTCGTCTGCTCGCCTGTTGATACAAAATTAGGGTGATTACCTGTTAAATTCACTACCCTTTGATAATCGTTGTCACTATTAACAGAAATATAAAGTGCATTATTCCCTCTTCCCGCCCGTAGACAGATAACATAATCACCACTTTCAGGCACATAGATTTTCCCTTCAATAACTCCAATAGAATTATTATTAATACCATTCATAAAATGACTTGTTGTTTCATAAGTATCAAATGTGGTATAGCCTGCAAAGTTATTTGCAAGAGCCTCGTCGGTGGTGTTATATAGTTTACTTGAGTATGTATACTTAGTTGCAACCATCTCCTTTTCTTTTTGTTTTAGGTTGATGGTAAGTGTTATGTCTGGAGTGGAAATACACTCATTTTCTAAAGCCACAACAACTTGAAAAGTTCCTGAATACATATCATTACCTGGTTTATATACATAGATATTTTCTTCAATTTTTTCAATACTTCCATTCTTTGGCTGGGTTATAGACTTTATTGTAAATGAAAAATCAGAAGGAATAATTAAATATTGGTTGAAATCAAGAGTAAAATCCTTATCACTTGGAATTTCAAAAGGCTTAACAGTTTCAATAAAAACTTCTTGCCCTTCTTGAAAATAATTTCTGCCTGTTTGATAGACTGAAGCAACCGGCACAAATATTGGACTGGCTCCTGTGTTGTATTGTGCCCTCATATTTTCTGAAATTGTTTGATTAAGCAGTTCTTCAAAATAATAAGTCATATCATAGCCTGTTGTTTCACAGAGTGCCTGATACCAATTGTCAACACCATATTTATTTGCATTATATTGTGTTGCATCTATAAACACATCAACACCAAAGGCATGAATTATATCAGCATAACTGTTAAGCGAACTTTGAACTGAGCCATTTGCCGCATTGCTTTTGGTTTCTCTTAAACTGCGTGAGGGGTCTGTAAATCTATTCCACCCTGAAAGAGTGTTATCATTATAACTTCGATTTGCCGAGATGTTGGTGTATAAAATATAAGATAGCAAACTTATGGCATTATTTGCAACTTCATCGTTTCTTGAAAATCCATAACACTGGAAGTGGTGATTATATTCGTGTATAACACCCCATGCTCCCGAAGAAGTGAAAGCTTGATAGTCTAGTGCAGAGCCCAGCCAATCTGGTGGCAAATTACACCAGTTTGCACCCATAATAGCAACCGCACTCCCTGCTGCAATAAAGGGGTCATATAGCATATCAATTCCAATATTAGCCTTAGAGTTTGTTGGCACTTGCTTTGATGTAAGTGAAATTTTTTCCCAAAGTTCTGCAGCTTTCATCAGATTATCATAGTCCGTAGGTGCATATCGTTTTGGCCCTGAATGGCGAATTGAATTATCCCAAACTTCTAAATCAAAATAAGGGGCTGAAAAATTTTTCATTCTCTCAAATTCTTCTTCAGTTGTTAGTCCGTAGATAAAATGCATATATTCAACTGCACCTGAGATTGTTACTGTGAAATCAACATTATTTATAGGCATAACATAGATTGGGCCGCCTAAAAAGTATCCAACGTATGCAGTTGTTGTGTTAACCGTCATAACATTTGCAATCACAGCCATACGATTAAACTCTCTTTCCACCCATATATTATTAACTTCGTTTGTCTGTGAAGCCTGCCCTATTGTTATTTTAAGTCCGCCTGTGGCATCAAGAACTTCCTTCGACATTTCTATCTTTATTATCTCTCCGGCTGGTGCATAAAGCCCTGTTATGTAATTGCCAAGTGGTCTTGGTGAAACAGAAATTCGCTTGATAACCGCTGGTTCGTTATCATCAACATCGCCATAATACATTCCAAAAGCAGCTGTATGTTTATAAAGTTTGCGACCAACTGGCTCTCCGTTAAGATATAAATTTCCACTTTCGTCCATCGAGTCATAAGTTGAAGCTGATGCTAGAAGACTGCTACTTTCTTTTATAAGTTGCTCTCGCTCTTCTGTTGTAGTTCCAAGCGATGTGCCATAAACTGGGTATCTTTCAAGCCCTTCATTAGAAACTTCTGGAAGAGTTCTTTCTGCTGTTCCAAGCACTTCCATATATTGTCCAACTTTTGTGTTGATAGACGATGAAAAACTAATCCTATTTTTATAGTTATAGCCAAATAAAATTCCACTAACCATTACCATCGCCATAAGCACAATTATGATTGCTAGGGCAAATTTAGATGTTTTTTCTTTCATTATAACTCCCAAAACAGAAAAATAAATTTTCTAAATCAAGTTTAAAATATTTCATAAAAAATGTCAATAACCTCATTAAAAACTCGATAAATCAAAAAATTGTTTACAATGTAAAGAAAAATTAACATAATGCAAATCTAAATTGGTTGAAATAATGTAAAAAATTGTTTACAATGTATCTAGCTTAACTAAAGGAGAAAATATGAAATCAGCGAAAAGATTGTTGTTCTAAGAAAAAGGCATGGCATGTCGCAAGAGGACCTTGCAAATGAACTTGATGTTTCAAGACAAGCGGTTTTTAAATGGGAAAATGATGGTGCAACACCTGATATAAATAAGGTCAAGAAAATGGCAAAACTTTTTGGCATAAGCTTCAACGAACTTCTTGATGACGATATAGATATAACAAGAGTAAATTCACAAACACTACAGACAAATCAAAAAACTCATGCAGAGCAGTCGTTAAAAAAATATCGAAAAGTATTTAACTCACAAATTTCGCTTAAATATAACCAATCAGATATTGACCATGGCTACACAGAGAACCGAAAAAATCAAATATTTTCAGCCTTAAAAATTTTTCAAACTAAACTTGAAAATGAAAACAAACCTTGCAAATCTTGAAATTTCAGAATATACCTGTTTTCAAGATGATATGGCTAGTTGCTTTTTGTGGATAGCAAAAATAAATACTTTGGCTTCTATTATGGTGGCTATATACAATTTCTTTGTCCTTTTGAAAACCTTATAAATTTCAACATAAACAACTCAGGTGTTGAAATGAGTTATAAAAATAAACGTGTTTATGGAGCGGGTTTTGGACTTGATGGGATTGAGTCAGTTGGAGTTGGCTCTTATGTAATACCTAAGTTAAACAAGCCTTCTACATATTATCTTATTTTGTCTTATTTTGACAGCCAAGCAACTGTGCATGAATTTAAGTTAACTCTTTACTGCACTTTTAAAAAACATGATATTTATTCTTGCGGTGAAAAAGAAGTTGAACTTAGAGACAACCTTCACTGCTCTTTTACTGCTGAAAAAATGAATGAAATAGCAAGCAAGCTCAACACCTGCAAAACTTTAGGCGAGCAAATTTTAAACAAAGAAATCTCTGCTGAAAACTTTAATATAGAATTAGTCAAACAAGAATAATAGAAAAACATACAAGAAGAACAAAACTTTATTGAACGTATGGATACAGAAGCTGTTAAATACAACAAGGCAAAGAGAAAAACCTTATGGCTCGTTGGAGGTATATCTTGCACGGTCATCTTGACAATTGTTTTACTTTTTGTATTAACATAAATAAATTGTTTAAAAAATTAATTACTTTTATTGCAATGAACAATTATTTGTTTTTAAATTATTTATTTTTAATTTTATTTTTTTTGATTATTTAATTCTTTGATTTATAAAAACCTTTCGCTTTCTTCTTTTGCGAAAGGTTTTTATTTTAATTTTATATTATAAATAAACTTTATTGTGAAGTCTGAATAATGTTTATTAAAAATTCAAGAGTTCTCCCTTCAGGAGTGCTTATTATAAGAGTAACTTCTTCGCTCTCCCCTTGAATTTCCCCTGCAGTGACTCGCACAAGTCCATATATATCATCAGCCGAAGTTGTAGGGTATTCAAGTTTTTCATATTGCAAGAGTTGTGTTTCAGAAGAATTTAACAATATTTCATCATAAAGATTTACTCTAAAAGCCCAAGTATCATAAAAATTTGGATTGAATATTTTAATAGCAAAATCAATATCTATTGATTGACCTTCTTCTAGTGTTATTGAAGGGGTTGTTTGCCTATAATCAAAACCATCTATTCCTTTTATAATGAAGCTTGCCTTAACCTGTTCGCCGGACTCAAGTGAAGTCACCGTGATTGTCACCTCTCCTTCATTTTTAGTCCATACCACAATATTTTCCATAAAAAGTGGCAAACTTTTTTGTATTGACTGGCAATGCTCCCCATCTTCTATAAAGCATGCTCGCTCTGCATTATCTATTTCAATCAGCACATCATCAGAATATCTATTACCATCATAATAATTATATCTAATCGCTGGATAAAAAGCATCGAGTTTAAAATGACATTCATTAACATATATGCTTAGAGAGTGTTCTGACACAATTTCAAACTCTTCAGATGTAAACCACGGCGAAGAAAATGAAATTTTTGCACTGCCAATTGTTTTGTTAACTTGCAAAGTATAGTTTGATGTATTTTTTGTAAAACTCACAATATTTTCAACATCACTTTCAACATTTATTTCAATCTCAGGAATATAGGCATTCTCGCTATCAAATTCAAACCTTACAATTCTTGTATCTGCACCACTATAAGGGTGAAAAATTAAGCTCTCATTATTAAAAATCGGAGTAAAACTAACCACGCCTTGTATGTTTAAGCTTGCAGTTTCAATAATCCCATTTTGAGATACAGCAGTAATTGTTGTGTTGCCTTCCTTTAGCGCTAAGTATCTGCCATCAACTTTACTGATAAGGCTGTTATCGCCAAAGAAATATTCAATACCTGCGGGGTGATTTTCTGGCAAATATAGCATATCTAAATCAAAAAGTTCTCCAGTCTTAACAACTACATCTTGAATTTCAATACTTGAAATATCCTGCACATCTATGGCTAGAACTTGAAGTATTTCTTGACTTGAAACATCTTGAAATGATATTTCAACAGAATATTCAGTCATGCCAACAATAGATTTAAACCTAACTGAAAGATAAAGTTTTTCACCTGTAAACTCTTTGTTTGTAATATCTATTTTGTCGCTATCATATACCAAATTAAATCTATTTTCAAATTCTTCAATAGAGTTATATCCAGGTATGTCAATCACAAAAGTTTTTTCTTCACTTGCATTAGCACTGACTATTTCTCCCGTGATATTTTCATCACCTTCATGAGCCTCAATACTTGGAAAAGGAACAAAAACATAGGCATAATCGCTTGCCCCTTTTTCTGTTTTTATAGTGATTTCTGCCTGCCCATACCCCACTGACTGAATAGAGTTATTATCTATAACCTTAACAACAGAAGGATTACTTGAAACAAGTGTATACTTGTCCTTTCTTGTATACTGCGGATATTCAACTTCAATTTCAATTATTTCCCCAACACTATCAAAATTATATTGAGTTCTATCTAAACTGATATATTCAGGAGTTCTTTTATCATAGAAATACACACTACAAGTGGCGATTTCGCCAGCTACTAATAAAATTTCAACTCCAAGGAAAATCAAAACAAGCACGCGAAGAAGTTTGCCTAACTTAAATGGAGCATCTTTATTGATAACTTTTCTATCTAATAATAAATTTAATAAACTTGCAACAAATAGAAATGTGTAAGCAATACCTGTTATAATAAAGAAATCCTGAGCCCTGCCTGCTAAAAATCCTATAAAAACATAGCCCACTAAAGCGAGAGTAAATGTTAAAATTGTAAGAATGTATTTTAAAATTGTTATAAAAATATTCCCAGGGCAAACTAGTGTTACAAAAACTTGTATAAGTCCTATACCTAAACTAAAAGCTAAGAAAATTCCAATTAAATAATCAGGTAGCACACTTATAACAAGGTCAAGCCCTATTAAAAAGCCATACCCTGCCATTGCACAAATAATCCCTGCCCACACTAAAATAAGTTGGATTATCGTCATATAATTTTTCTTAAAAAATTTATAAAACTTAGTATTCAAATCTTCTTTATTTTCTTCTGTAGCGTCAAGCAATTGCCCTACTGAAACATTAAAAATAGAAGAAAGTTCTTTTATTGAGTCAATATCAGGCTCACTAATACCACGTTCCCAATTGCTTATAACCTTATTTGAAACATGAAGTTTATCAGCAAGTTCTTGCTGTGTTAAGTTTTGCCGTTTTCTAAGTTCGTTTATTTTTTCACCTAATCCCTGCATATTTTTCTCCTTGATAGTGATATTATATATTATATCAAAAAATTTTTTCAATATTTTTCATTCAATAAAATTGCGAATATCTCTATTTTTCAAGGAAATAATACTAAAGGACAAAAAACTCTGGGAAACTTTCCAGAGTTCCTTTTTACCGCCAGTTGCTAATAAAATATTTTATACACTGGGCTTCTATTTTTTAACTATATTCAAAGTATATAGCAATTTTTAATTATTTTGGCTTATTGAAGGTCTGACTTTAGAAAAGTAAAGTTGCAAAAACCTTTTTAATCCCCCTAGCATAATATAGATAAAAAAAAGTGTGACAAAATTCATCACACTATAAACAAGAATTGGCGGAAAGACCGATAACCAATTCTAACACTAAAATTTATGCTGGTGCTGGTTGGATTAGAATTTGTATAAAATTATTGAAATAACACTCTATTTTTGGTATAATTATCGTAGGAGCTAATAATGAGAACTGAAAATATTAAAAATGTTGCAAATAGATTAATAGAAAGTGATGAGAAAGCAATATTAATAAGTGGACCTTGGGGGATTGGTAAAACTTATGAAATTAAAGAGTTTATCAAATCTAAAAAAGAAGATACAAAAAGCAAAAAAATAAAAATAGCATATTCTTCATTATTTGGTAAAAATAGTATTGATGAAGTAAATACAGAACTTTACCAACTTTTTCATCCAGCAAAGAAAATTTTAAATACAATTACAAATGTTGCAAAGTTAATTAATGTCGGAGTGGGATTTTCTTGTGGAATTAATTTAAGTGTTGATGATGAGAGTGTTAAGATTAATCAGAATCTAAAAACAAACAAAAAAACAACATCATTAATTATCTTAGACGACTTTGAAAGAAAAAGTGATAAAATTACAGCAGAAGAGCTATTGGGGTTTATTAATGGTTTAATAAATCAAGGATTTAAGGTTATTGTATTAGCCGATTTGGATACTGAATTTGGCAAAAAAAATAAAAAATATGAAATCACAAAATTAAACGATGATAAGGAAGTATTAGAACATTATATATCAAAAATAAATCTGAGTGATGACATATTAGGATTTTACAAAGAAAAAATTTTTGATAGAATTTATAAAATAACAGAGAATCCTGAAGATGTAATAATTTCACTTTTGGGAAACAATGCAAAATTTATCAATGATAGAATTTTGTTGGAATTTAATAAGAATATTAGAATGGCAATCAAGTCAAATGCTCTATTTTTACAAATTCAAAGATATATTGAAGATAAACAATATCCCTGTAATAAATTCGCCATAATAATGAAAATATGTATTTACGTTGTTAATGAATTAATGACTGGAAAATATTTTAAAAAATACCAAGAAAAATGCATAGAATATGATTACTTAAAATATAGTGCAAAAAGCATTGGAAATATATTATCATCATATGATAATTCTTTAAGAGATGATATTGATTTAATTGAAGCAATAAATGAAATTTATCTTAACGAAAATTATAAATCATTAGATAATATTTACTCATCACGCGAAAATGATGTTTTTCAATCTTGTTTTTATGCATCAGATGAAAATAAGATTAACATTATCAAAAAACAATATGAATTAATATTGTCTATTCCAAAAGACTTAAATTATAATCATTCAACGATTAATCAATTTATTCGAGACTGGTATTGTTATGCTGATTATTTAGATTTGTCGTTTATTGATAAAGATAAATTATTTAAAAAGTTAAATGATATTCATTTTAGACTAGATAGCTTCGGTGAACATAATGAAACATTTCTTAAGGTAATAAAAGAATATAGAGAATATTGTGATAATCAAAAAAAATATAACATAGTATCGCAACTTAATATTGAAGATTTAAAAATATTGAAAGTGGGTTTGTATGAATTGTCACAAGAATATAGATTACTTGATGATAAGTCAAAAATATTTATTAAAAAGCACCTAAAAGAAAACAAGTTTTTCATTCAAAAAATTAATGGCGATATAAATGAAGATTTATGGGGACTAAATCATTTAATTTGTCAAATTATAACTGAAGAAGTGCCTGAATTAAAAGAGAGTTTATTGAATGAATTGAATTCTATAAAGACAAAATACAAAAACGATAAATCATGTGTTTATAGGGTTGAATCCTTAATAAGACAATATGGGTTAGATATAAAAGAGGAAGAGAAATAATTTCTCTTCCTTTT
>CALVPQ010000026.1 GCA_944351415.1 uncultured Clostridia bacterium
TTCAATATTCCCCAGTAGCTCAGTGGTGGAGCGCTCGGCTGTTAACCGATAGGCCGTAGGTTCGAATCCTACCTGGGGAGCCATTATTTAGGAGGCAGATTTCTAATCTGCTTTTTTTTATTTTCCCCAGACCAATATAAAATATATTATTTTCTATCAGGGGTATGAAGTTCTATTCTAGCCAACTACCCTTTATATTGTTTTTTTTAACTTAAAACAAACTCTTTGAATAGCTTATGAAATATAATTTTAAAGACTTTGAAAGAACTCATAACTCTTAAAAATTTTGAAATTTTTTTTAATTCCTACATCAAATCATAAAAGCTTATAGTTATTGACAATAGGCTTGTATTTATTTATACTTTAAATTAGATTATACTTTAAATTTAAGGAGTAGTTATGAAAAAGGTAGGAAAATGGCTTATCTGTGCAGTTATAGTTGTTATAGTCGCCTTTGTTATCTATGCGGTTGTTATGGCATATCAAACTTCACAAGAATGGACCCTTTCCATTTACTTTAACGATAATATTGTTAGGGAACTTAACGTTGAAAACGGCGAAATAGTGCAAAGTAGTGATATTTTATCTCAGCTAGAGATTGATGGATACCAACCTATTGCTCTATATGATAATGCTGAGCTTTTGGGTGAACCAATAAGCAGTCTTACCGTAAATGACGATATTTCACTCTATCTTTTGTGTGAAGAGCAGTAATTTTACTGCTTTTTTATTACTAACATAAATAATATTACTTATTTCTCTATATATTTTTTAAAATATCTTTTAAAAAATATATTTTCCTATTGACTTTGCATATTTAGTTGTAGTATAATAATTTTCAGCAAAAGGAGACTATTATGCCATTAAAAACTAAAAAAATTGTGTTTTCTTCAATTACACTTGGACTTTCTGTGCTTTCAATGATTTTATTTGTTTTGCCAATAATTGAACAGATAAACTCTTACTCCCTAGCAGGATATGTTAGATTTTTATCTTTTAGTGGTGCTTCACCACAAAGCGTGATTTTAGGATTAACTTTATACATATTCCCACTATTCTATATTATTTTGACTGCAGCTATGGTTGCTCTTAGCATAGTTACCTTGCTTTGCGATGTTGATGTAATCAAAAATGAAAAAGTTAGAAAGGGCTTCAAAAAGGCACTTGTTATAGTAGGAACTTTCCAAATCGTATTTATCTTCATCACTGGTGTAACCGCTTTGGCTTTACCTCTTTCAAGTGGCGATGATGCTGAATATGCTGGAATTATTATCACTTTACTTCTAACTCTTGCCTTAAGAATTATGATAAGATTTGTTGGCAGACTTGAAAAAGTAAACGAAGAACAAACAGCAGTTCAAACTGCAGCAGTTTCAACAGAAGAAACCGCAGCTGTAGATGCTTCTAACACAGAAGAGCCTAAAGAAGAAGCTAAGACAGACGAAGAATAATATTAAAAGAAAGCACTAAAAAGACAGATGAAGAATAATTAAAAACACAACAAAAAAATCACGAAAAAAAGTTTCGTGATTTTTTTGTGCTAAAATATAGAAAAGATTTAACTTCTCTTTGTAAATTATCTTTAATTTTATCCATTTTTATTTAATTTAAAATAAAAATGATATATAGTTTGAAATTTTATTGAATTTAAAATTTTTGGCAATTAAATTATCCTAACAACAAGGCAAGTCATATCATCAACAGCATACCCATTATTATTTGCAAGAGCTTGATTTAAAATTTCATCAGCAAACTCCTGCGGATTTGCAGTTTTTATTGTTAAAAGAAAATCTTTAAACTCGCTATCACTTCCAAAAGTGTCGTTTATTCCGTCAGAACAAAGCACAAGCATATCCTTCTCTCTAAGCACTACCTTTTTTGTAACAGCCTTTGCATCTTGAAGCACTCCCGCAGGAAGAGAACCGCACTCTATTATCTTGCATTCGTCTTGCCCACGTATGTAAGAACTTGATGCACCCATTTTGACAAAATCGGCAATACCATTTTTAAGGTCAATTGTGCATATATCAATTGTTGAAAAAATATCATCTTTTTCAAGATTTAGAAGTTTATTAACAGAAGATAAAATAATTTCATTATCAAACCCTGCCTTATAAAAGTTTTCAACAAGTCCAACTGTTGTTTGAGATTTTTCCCCAGCTTGTTGCCCACTGCCCATGCCATCGCAGATTGCAAACATAAATTTATCTCCGTCAAGTCTTTCTATGCTATGACTGTCCCCTGAAAGATTGGCTCCGCTCTTAGGTTGAGAAGCTAGTCCAAAAACACAATCAAACATAGGTGAGGTTTTTAAGTTAACATTCACAAGCCCTGCCTTCTCTGTTGGATAAACATCTTGCACAACCATTTTGCCACCGCATATTTTAGTAACAACCTGTTGAAGTTTTAGCTTATTTACATCTTCTTCTCTAACAACCAAAGATGCAAGTGTTGTTCGTGAACCTTTTTCATAGACAACGGCATCAGTGCAAATAACATTATTCATTGCAAGTTCATCAATAATCTTTCGCTCGCGAGTGGAGTCAAAAGACACCATAGTGTCAACCTCACTTGCAAGTGTTTTCATAATCCCAGAAATTCCGCTAAGTTGGTCGGAAATCAACAGCTTGCTTGTGTCAACATTACCAACAAGTCTTGAATATGATTTATATTGACTTGTTAAAGTATTGATTTCATTTATAAGGTGATTTATTTTACCGCATCTTGACGAAAGATAACTCGGAAAGTCAAGAAGGGTTATCTTTCCTCGCTCCAAAGCTATAGCTATAAGTTCTTTAAAAATCTTTTTTGTGTCTTCGCTAAATGTTCGATGACAATGCTTTTGCTCGCTACACCCCTTGCATATACTGTCTTTAATCTCTTCATAGAGCATATCTTTCACCTGCTCTTCACTAAGCTCTCGTTTTATAAGCTTTTTAAAAACTTCATTCATGTCGCAAAAGACTTCAGCAAGGTTATTTAGCCGCCGTTCTAAAATTTCTCTATTTCTATTTACAACGTTTTTAATTGCCATACGTTCATTTCTTTCAGACAGTATAACTGATATTTCTTTAAAATATCTGCTTGGAATGATAGCAAAAACCACTCCACTTATTATCACAGGCAAAAAATCAATCACATTAAAACTATAGTAGAGTTCAAAATAAAAACCTATTATAAATTCACTTAAAATAAGGGCTAGTGCTGGGAAAAGCTTATTTTGTGTCCTAAATATTATAACCGCAAATGCCCAGAACATAAAGGGAGCAAAAAATATTGCATTATTATTGGGAAGCATACTTCCAACACCCATAGCTGCCGCAAAAACCATAGTATAAGCCACGTTTGAAGTGAAAGAAACAATAAGTAATAAAAAGCTCACAAAAAGTTTTAAAAGTGAAAAACCATAAATAACACAATTAGTAAGCCCTGCTGATAGTGCAAGAAGCAATACCACCCCACAAACAATTTCAGTAACAGTCAGTTTATAGGCAAAGCCACGAACGATAATGGGCTCAAAGATGGTTATGCAGGCAAGCAGGAACAAAAGTCCAATAACCACAGAACAAGCAATAAAAATAGGGTTGCCGCCACCTAACACTTCGAACACCACATAGGCGGTTTGAGAGAAGAAAGCATACAAGAAAAGCTCATATTTTTTCATGTTTTTCTTTAGCACAACGTGAATATAATAAGGCAAAACAAGAAGCAAGATTGTTGTTAGAACAATAATGAAGTCTTGAAAATTGTGATAATTTATTATGTATCCAACAAAATAAGCTGGTGCAAGTAGCCACACCCTTTGATTTGCCCATGCAAGAGCAAAGAGCATTGAAAAAGCAAAAGGCATGATTTCGCTATAGATGCTAGCTCTTGATAACACAAAAAATAATGCCGTAAAAATCAAAAACATAAAAACAAAATAAAGTTTACCTTTCATTTCAACCCCATAACAAAATTATAAAGTGAAAGAATGCTCTTTCGTAAACACAAATTTGTTGAAAAAAAGCAAAAAATAAAAAATCTTGTCGAGTATCTGAACAAGATTTTTATTTATTAACAAAATTTTTATTTGATTTTATTGTTTTTTCTATTTTTTGTCTTCAAACAGCATTCTTTCCCCTTCATCTGTCACTTCTATATATGTGTTTTTATCGCCTTTGAACACACTTTTACAATATTTTTTCATATATTCCATCTTATTTTTCAAAACCTTTTCAAGTCCGCTTACATGAATATTAAATTTCTTTAGATAATAATAAAGGTCTTCGCTAAGCTCTAAAAATATATCATTTCTCATGCTTGGAAATTGCTCTTCGCTTAAATTTGACGTAATAAAAATTGCTATAGGAAGGTTCATTTTTCTAAAACAAACCTTGGTGTTAAGGTTAAGTTCGCCATACTTTAAAAGAGTTTCGTCTGTAAGTTCACTTCCTTCAACATAATCTATTATATTTTTCTTTTTAGGTGCAGGTGTGTTTTTAGCCTCCCTAATTGCTGAAATAAGCTCCGCCCTTATACTTTCTTTTTCATCATCAGGCAAGTTACTATAAAAGTTTTGAATAATAAAGTCCACTTCATTTAATTTGTTATACAAAAGCCCTTCTTCCGTTAATTTGAAAGAAAACATATTGCCAACGTCCATAACAATATCACTATACTCTTTCTCTGGCAGGTTTTCAAGCCCATCAAGAAGTTCTGCATAATAATCAAATTCACGTTTTTGAATATTTGGTAGCATGATAATAAGCGCTATTATAAGTCCTATAACACAAGCCAAAAACACTCCTAAGCAGACAAAAGTTACCGTTAGGTTTATCTCTATATAAGTGAAAAGCGGAATAATAAGCAAAAGTGCAAGCAATAGTGGTATACACATAAGCTTCATCATCTTCTTTCTAAATGGCGACGTTGTAACAATTCCTTTTGTAGTTTCATTCATTAATTTAAAGACATCACCACGCACTTCCCTTTTCTCTTTCTTGAAAAGCACAAACACCGTAATGCAGAATGCAATCATAAATCCAAGAAAACAGCCAATAACAATACACCCAGCTCTATTGTCAGACAATATATAGTTAAAGCCTGTTTCCTTATCAATAGAAAATACACTTGAGTTAAAGCCAATAACATCACTATCTGATGTGATATGATATTGATATAGCACCACATCTTGCCCAACTAATTTTGCAATATCTTCTTCATCAGCATAATCTGAAACCACAGATACTAGACAATACTCCCTATCATTTAAAATTATCGAAAATCTGCCATTATCTTCTTTGTTAACTTCACTGACCACTCCAATTATCTCTTGAACTTTATCAATATTCTTAGAAAAATAGCTTGTCATACAAATGACAAAAGCCACTATACAAAGAACAACAAGAAAAAGAGAGATAAAAAAGCCTTGTTTTAAATCACTTCTTTTTTTATTAGGCACCAATAAAACATTTCTCATTTTTCACCCTAAATAACATTAAAAATCAAATAAAAATACTGAAAAAGAATATAAGAATAAAAAATAATTCGAAATTATCTTAAATTTTTCTTCTTATCAATAAAATCACTTATTTCTTGAACAGTTTTTTCAAGTTCTATGTTTTCTACAACTAAATCATAATGCTTCTTATAGCTTCTCTCTAGTTCTCTGCGTGAAAGTCTAACCTTAATTCTCTCTTCACTTTCACCGCGTGCTAACAGACGTTTAGAAAGTTCCTCATCTGGCACTTCTAAGAATATTGAAATCATATCCACTTTGCCATCTAAATATTTTCTCACATTAAGCATACCCTTAACATCTATATCTTTGATGTAGTCGTTTTCTTTGTTTTTTATTGGCAATTCAAAAGCACTTTTCAAAGTTCCATAATAATTGCCATGCACATTTTCATGCTCTATAAATATATCGTCTTTAATACCTTTTTCAAACTCTTCATCTGTCATATAAACATAGGTTTGATAGGTGCTATCTTCTCCCCTTTTTTCTCTTGTCGTTGCCGAAGCACGTTGCAACATGAAAAGGTTATTTCGTTTTTTCATTAAATTCAGCATCACCGTGCTTTTTCCGCTCCCTGATGCCCCTGAAATTGCAATAAACATATTTTTCTCCTTGCATTAAGCATATCAGAATTTTAAATAAAAGTAAAATAATATTATAAATAAGATTTTAAAATATAAAAATTGCTAGATTAGGGTTAGTTTTTTATATTTGTTTGTAAGTTGAAATTTATGTAAAACATACTATAAAATTTATAAAAATTATCATAAGAAATAAAAAAGCCACTTAAATTATTTTTAAATGGCAATTTTAAATTTATTCTTCGTTTTGTGCTTGTTTGCTTAAAAGCTTTTTATTTTTATCTCCATATACAAAGAGTGAAAAGGCAAGTAAAAACTCCGCTGGGTAATACAGCACAAGACAAATAATTCCAACAACAGGTAGTGATGCAAAGTTTCCAAGAAGAAGCATAAGGTCTGATAGAAAGAACAACACACTTCCAATTGTTATAATTATATTCAAAAGGTTTCTATTTTGAATTAGGTTTGACACTGCCTTTCCCACCATAAATGAAATAATAAGAGCATAAACCACAGCAACAATCTCCATTATAATGCCATCAAAGTCAAAAAATGGTGCAAGCACAATAAACAACACAGATGGGATAAAAATTATAAGGGAGCAAACAATATCCTTCCAAGAGAACCTATTTAGAAAGTTGTAAGCAACAAAGAAGAACACGTGAGCAATCCCAAAGAGTGCCGCCCCTGCTATAAAGTGAATATTTAAGATAATATCACCAAGCATTGCAAAAACCAAACCAACCATCATCACAATAGCAAACTTTAGAGCAACTTTGTTTAAGATTACATATACCAAATTGATAATTCCAATAACCACAAAAACCGCACTTGCACAAGCCTTTAAGGCAAGGGTGTCAATTATAATATAAGCCACATCTAAAGCTAAAAGTGCCAGAAGTAAGAGGATATTTATAATAAATATATTTTTTCTCATTTTTTCTCCAATTTTATAAAATAATTTTTTAATATATTTTTTCAATAAAAAAATGATTTATTTTTATTTTTTTATTAAAAACTTATTTTTTGTTTTAATTATTAATTTATTTATATTTATTTTAAAAACATTTTTATAATTTTATATTTTAATTCACTATAAGGGTGATAACGCATTGGAAGGTCAAGACTTCCACGTTTAACAATACTTTTATAGTGCGTGAAAGTATCAAATCCAGTTTTTCCATGATATTCCCCTATACCACTTTGTTTAAGTCCACCAAAGCCAAGCTTTGAGCTTGCAATATGGATAATTGTGTCGTTTATACAACCGCCACCAAAATCACATTCTCTTAAAAATTTTTGTTGAACTTTTTCACTCTTAGAAAAAACATAGAGTGCAAGTGGTTTTGGATATGAATTTATTTTTTTAACAGCCATGTCTATGTTATTAAACGTTACAATAGGAAGAATTGGTCCAAATATTTCATCTTGCATAGACTCGCTATCAAAATCAGATTCAATAAGAGTTGGTTCAATTTTTAAACTGCCTTCATCACATTTGCCACCAAAGATAACATTATCTTTAAGAAATGATTTCATCACGTTAAACTGTTTTTGATTAACCAGCCTTGGATAGCTGTTATTTTTTAAAGGTTCTTTTCCATATTGCCTAATAATTTCAGCTTTTATTTCTTCGATAAACTTATCTTTAATAGACTCGTCACAATACACATAGTCTGGCGCAACACAGGTCTGCCCAGCATTTAAGAACTTACCAAAAACAATCCGCCTTGCACTTAGTTTTAAATCTGCACTCTTATCAACCACACAAGGGCATTTCCCACCAAGTTCAAGTGTTACAGGAGTGAAATGCTCTGTTGCCTTTTGCCGAACAATCTTGCCAACACGTGTGCTGCCTGTGAAAAAGATATAATCAAAATCTTGGTCAAGCAAGAAACTGCATTCTTCTTTTCCGCCAAGCACAACATCAACATGCCCACGTTCAAAGGAAAGTTCAATAAGCTCCTTTAAAACCTGGCTAACATTCGGAGAAATTTCACTTGGCTTTAAAATCACAGTATTGCCAGATGCCACAGCATCAACAATCGGTTCTATTGAAAGCATAAAGGGATAGTTCCAAGGGCTAATCACCAACACGTTTCCATAAGGGCAAGGAATTTTATAACTTTTTGCAGGAAAGTGTGCAAGTGGTGTTATAACTCTTTTATTTTTGCTATACCTTTTCCCATGCCTAAGCATAAACCTTATTTCACTTAGACTTAACCCCAGCTCAGACATATAGCTTTCAACTTCGCTTTTATTTAAGTCTTTTTTCAGCGCTTCATAAATATCTTTTTCTTTTAATTTGATATTTTTATAAAGCCTTTTCAAAGCTTTTTTTCTTTCACTAAAGGCTCTCATTTTGCCAGAACTATGAAACATTCTTTGTTTTTCAACTATTTCTAAAATTTCTTGATTTTCCATAATCTTTAATTTAACAAAAAATTCAAAAATAACAAAATAAATCCTAGGTTTTTAAGTTGTTATTAAAAATTTTTAACCTCCATAAAGAACTTATTTTTCAAAATACACAACACCAACAGTGTCAGGTCCAGCATGAGTTCCAATAACCGCACCAATTTCACAAAGATTATCAAAATTTAGTCCTAATGTGTTTTTTAGTATACTAATCATCTGTTGGGCTTTTGCAGGAGAAGATGCATGCCCAGAGAACATAGTTCTTGATAAATCAACATTTTTAATGAATTTGCAAAAAGCTTTTAAAGCCATATTAAAACCAACAGCCTTTCCAACCATCTCAACCTTGCCATTTTCAATCGCTACAATAGGTTTAATATTAAGGGCAGTTGCCATAAGCCCCTTGCCTTGAGAAAGCCTTCCACCTTTGATAAGATATTTAACATTATCAATAATCGCATAAAGTTTAACTTTGGTTTTCAGCCTTTCCATTTCAGTTTTAAGCTGTGCAAGAGAAACCCCACTTTTAATAAGTTTTAAAGCTTCCATAACAAGAGCTTTATAAGCAAAAGTCACAGACAAGGTGTCAAAGATTTCAAAATTGCTGTTATCAAGTTCAACCTGTGCATTATGCAAGCTATTAAAAGAGCCAGAAAGCTCGCTTGAAAGACACATAGCAAAAACTTGGTCACCCTGTTCTAGCAGTGGTTTAACAACTTCAACATATTCTGCTGTGTTTATCTGTGTTGTTTTTGGCAGATTTTTTGCATTTCTAAGTTTTTGATAAAACTCGTCAGTTGTTAAATTTACACCAACAAGATATTCCTCGTCATCAAATATAACTTTCATAGGCACCACGGTCACACCCAAAGTTTTTGCCTCTTCCACTCCTATTTCAGAAGTGCTGTCTATAACCAATTTAATCATATTTTTACTCCACCTATAAAAATTTTCTTTACAATAAAAAAACAATGTGTTACACTTGTAACAGTCTACATTATAAAAACAATATGCTTTACAGGCAAGAAAAATTTTCAAAAATAATCAAAGTGTGATAAAAGGTAAAGAAATGTATCAGTTGAATAAAAAACAAAATAAAGCCAACTTGTTTGTTAAAGAATGCATCACAAGTGCACTCTTTTCTCTTATGGAAAAACATGAATTTGAAAAGATAACCATCACAGATATAATCAATAAGGCAGGTGTTAGCCGTATGGGGTTCTATCGCAATTTTAAAGATAAGGAAGACGTTGTTGAAAAATTTGTGTTTGATAAGTTTGTTGAAACGGTTGATGAAATAAAATCAAAAAGAGCTTTAAACTTTCATATAACAAACATTATGATAACAACCCTGCAAAACTTTCAAAAGTTTTCAAAATATATAAAGCTGTTTTTGGATAGAAACTTAGAGCCACTTTTATACCGCTGTTATCATAAGGCATACTATAGCCTTTATGAAGGGAACAACCCAAACCGCATACACCTATACTCCAACGAAATGTTTATAGGCGAGCTTTTTAATCTTGAGATGTGTTGGCTTAAAAATGGCATGAAGGAAAGCCCTGAACAGATGGCAAAAATCTTTTATCGAATTATGAGACTTCGTTGCAACGAAAAAACCGATGTTGATATAAAAGGTTAGAAGATTTAATGGCAAAAATAAAAATATAAAATTTTATAAAGTAAGTAAAATAAAAATAAGTTGATAAAAATAAGTCGATAAAAATATTTTATATTTCAAAAAAACCTAAATACTATCATTTAGGTTTTTTAAAACGAAATTAGAAATAGTTTTTATTATAAAATTTAAATTTTTTAAAATAAAATTACCTTTAAAAGAATATCACCATAATTTTTATTATAGAAATCTTTATATAAAAAAATCTCTTATGCTTTAATAAAACAATATTGTTTTTTTTCATAAGAGATTTTTTTAAGTTTTTTATGCTATAGCAAGAATTCTATCTGCATAGTCTGACCAACCATCGGCAGCTTGATAAGTTTCAACCGTTCCTGCTGGAACGTATATAGGTGCATTATTTGTATTATCAAATGCACCACTAATAAGTGATGGTGGCTCAGTTGCATTAATTGTTATACTTGTAAGTCCACTACAACGATAAAAAGCAGAATTACCTATACTTATTACACTTGATGGAATTGATATACTTGTAAGTCCGCTGCAACCAACGAAAGCACTATTATCAATACTTATTACACTTCCATCTGTTGGTATTGTTGAGTTATTACAACCCGCAATAAGTGCTTTGCTATCTGTTTCTATTAAACAATTTCCTGAACTATGATATACACTATTCCCTTCTTCCACCGATATACCTTCAAGTCCGCTGCAACTAGAAAAAGCATAAGAACCTATACTTGTTACACTTGATGGGATTGTTATACTTGTAAGACTGCTGCAATTAGAAAAAGCATAAGAACCTATACTTGTTACACCTTCTGGAATCACTAAATCCCCTGTAAGTCCGCTGCAATTATAAAAAGCCTGAGAACCGATACCTGTTACACCTGATGGAATTACTAAATCTCCTGTAAGTTCACTACAACCAGCGAAAGCACTAGAACCTATATTTGTTACACTTGATGGGATTGTTATACTTGTAAGACTGCTGCAGTTTTCAAAAACATAATCACCTATACTTGTTACACTTGATGGAATTATTAAATCTCCTGTAAGATTGCTGCATTCAGAAAAAGCATAATCACCTATACTTGTTACACTTGATGGAATTACTAGATCTCCTGTAAGTCCACTGCAAAGCATAAAAGAGCAAAAACCTATACTTGTTACACTTGACGGAATTATTAAATCTCCTGTAAGTTCACTACAACCAGCGAAGGCATAATCACCTATACTTGTTACGCTTGATGGAATTACTAAATCTCCTGTAAGTCCGCTGCAACCCTCAAAAGCATTAGAACCTATACTTGTTACACTTGATGAGATTACTAAATTCCCTGTAAGTCCGCTGCAATACATAAAAGAACCAACACCTATACTTGTTACACTTGATGGAATTATTAAATCTCCTGTAAGTCCGTTGCAATTATAAAAAGCAGAATTACCTATGCTTGTTACACTTGATGAGATTACTAAATTCCCTGTAAGTCCGCTGCAACCTGAAAAAGCCCAATCACCTATACTTGTTACTCCTTCTGGAATTACCAAGTCTCCTGTAAGTCCGCTGCAATTATAAAAAGCATAACTACCTATATTTGTTAAAGTATCTGGAAGTGAAACACTTTGAAGAGTTGAACGTGTTTGATAGAATACTCCGCTAAAATTAGAACTTGAATAATACATAGATGTGACTGTGTAGGCTGAGTCTGTTCTATAAATCGCTGATGGAACTGTTATATCAATAGCACCTGAAGAGCAACTTGCAAGTTGTGCCTCGCCTGTTGCTGGAGTGTTATAAGTGTATGATAAAAGTTCTTCTGGTTCTGTGAACACTGCATAGTATGTTGTTGGAGAGTCTTCTTCAAAAGTAAATGTGTAGCTTGGAAGTGTTGAGATATATTCTGTTGCTTCTTCGCTTGTTTTCCACCCTAAGAAATCTGCATCTGCACCTGCAAATTCAACATTTAATGTTATCTCTTCGCCAACAATTGCATACCCTTCGCTTGTTGCCAGTCCTAAACTTGTTTCTGTTGCATTTTCTCCCACTGCTATTGTCGTGACTGTTGGTACATACTCATCTATTGTTATTACTATTCCATCTAATGAAAGTGGATTATCTATGCTGGCATTAGGGTTTGAAATTGAAATGGTTAAGGTGCTGTAGGTGGTGTTTGCAACGTCTGTGATTTCTTTATAACTATCTCCATTGGCATCAGTTAATGTGCTGTTCACCTCAACTCGTCCGCTATAACCACTTACAAAAACTCCTTGTTCTTCTAAAGTGGTTGGCAGGGTTACGTTTTTTATCTCCCACATCGATTCTGTTGTGTTTATAACATCAAAATATAATGTAAATGAGCTATAAGTGTTGGTTTCTGTTACGTTTGTTAAATCTAAGGTGTAGTTTGAGTTTAAATATCCTGGCATAAAGCCTTCCAAAGA
>CALVPQ010000027.1 GCA_944351415.1 uncultured Clostridia bacterium
GGTGTTTCAATTTAACTGTTTTTTATAAATTATTTAACTTCTAGCCCCTTAATATTTTTTTAAAAAGAAGTTTATTTGCTTATGTATGTTTATATCTTTTGAAGCTTCAATTGTTCTATATGCAACCAACAAAAGTTTGTGTTACTATAAAGTTATAACTTTTACGAATTTAGTTTTTATACCTAAATTTAATAAATCATATTTAATTAAGTTGCAAACTTCTTTTCATTTTAAAAAACACTAGAGCTTTAAAGTAGACAAAAATAACTATTTATAGTCTACACTTTAGCAACTAGTGTTTTTAAGAATTTTAAAAAATATTATTTTATTTTTATTAATAATTTTTATTTATATTTTTTCATTTATTTTTAAAGATTATATTTTTATATAATTTATATTTATATATTTTATAAATTATTTTAAAATTATTTTTTACATAAATAATTTATAGCTTAAATAAAAAAATATTTTTTTATTTAATTTTATTATTTTTTAGTATTTTTTTAACTTACAATAAACAAAAAAAGAGACAAAACGTCTCTTTTAACTTAAATTTAACTTAAATATCTATTTCTTGGTCAACAACTTTTGCTTTCCCTATTTGACCATTGAATTTTTTTTCTTCAACTTTTATTTTAGATTTATTAGCTATTATAACGCCTTTTAAATTAACTTTAAATTTTATTTCTGCCATATTAGTATTCCTCCGCTAACTTGATTTTATAATAACACATTTTTTCTCATTTGTAAATACCTTTTTTAAAAAAATTTACATTTTTTCAGGAACATCTATCGCAAGCACATCTAAAGCTTGAGAAAGTTTTTGTTTTACAAGCAGAAGAAGTGAAATATAACTTTGCTTTCTTTTTTCATCTTTTTCATTTACAACATTATAATTATTATAGAAAGTCGAAAATGCACTTGCCAGATTATAAACAGCAAGACAAAGTGGAGAAAGTGTTTTGTTTTGATAACAAATCTCGTAAGAAGAATTTAGTTTAAGTATACATCTTATTATCTCTCTTTCTTCATTATTATCTATAATAAAGTCGCCTTGTGGCAAATCTTTTACTTTATTTAAAATAGAGTTTATTCTGACGGCAGTATATTGAAGATATGGGCCTGTTTTACCTTCAAAAGAAAGGAATTTATCAATATCAAACACATAATCCTTCTCCACATTGTTTATTAGGTCACCAAACTTCATGGCGGCAACACCTATCTTAAGCGCAAGGTTTCGGTCAAACTCTACACCATTCGCTTTTAACTTTTCACTTGCTTTTTCAACAAGCAGTTCAATAATATCCTCAAGTTTTATTGTGTCGCCTGAACGAGTTTTAAATGGCTTGCCATCTTTACCATTCATTGTTCCATAGCCTATATGCAAGAGTTCTTGTTCTTTTGGAGATATTCCAGCCATCTTACATACTCGGAATACCTGGATAAAGTGATTTTTCTGACGCATATCAACAATATACTCAATTCGAGCAACATCATCAAACATTTCATTTCGCATAAGAATGGTTGCAATATCTGTTGTTGCATACAGCACTCCACCATTATATTTTTTAAGTATTGCAGGTGGCATTGGATTTTTATAACGTTGCTCTTCGTCTTCGTTTTTCTTAGGTAGTGGTATATTTTCACCTTCCACAGCAACATCTACAACAAGTGCCCCATTACTTTCTCGCAAGAGACCCTTATCCTGAATAATCTTTATAGCCCTATCAATATAAGCCACAGCATCGCTTTCGCCATACCATAAATCAAAGGTTGCGCCAAGTTCTGCATAGTGCTTTTTTATTTCTTTAACAGAAACATCTCTAATCTTTTTATATATTGTATAATAGGGCTCTTGTTTATTTTGTATTTTTAGTGTCCATTCATCAGCTAGTTCTTTAAATTTTTCATCTTCTTTTTTCCTTGCACTCGCCTTTGGGTATGCCTCATTTAGCATGGCAAGAGTTATGGTAGGTTCTTCTCCTTTTCCACTAAAATAATAGTTTAAAACTCCATCTTCATAAAGTTGAAGCTCTGTTAACCCCATCTGAAGACCCCAATCACCTAAATGAACATCAGCTATAACCTCGTCTCCCATAAGTTTATAAAGTCTTTTTAAACTTTCACCAATAATTGGAGAGCGTAAATGCCCAACATGAAGAGCCTTTGCAACATTCGCACCACCATAATCAAGTATTACTTTCTGTTTTTTTGTGTGAAGCGGTAATCCACCACGCTCATCATGAAGATAATTTTCTGCAAGCTCTTCCATCTTCTTATCTGTAAGTTTGATATTTATAAAGGCAGGTTTGGCAGCTTCAAAAATGAAACTATCGTTGCTTTCTATATTATTTACTATATTTTCAGCTATCTCAAAAGGATTCTTTCCTATTTTCTTTGCAAGCGAGAAACAATCATTGCACTGAAAATCACACATTTTAGGCATATTAGAAAAGGTGACGGAAAGTTTTTCATTATATCCCGCCCTAACAGCTGAAGCATTAAGTAGTTCTTCTATTTCCTCAAAAATCATTTTTTCTCCTTAAAAGTAGTATATCATAGTTGTTTTCTATCTTCAAGAGCCTTTGAAAGTGTGACTTCATCAGCATATTCTAGGTCGCTACCCATAGAAACTCCTTGAGCAAGTCTTGTTACCTTAACCCCAAGTGGTTTAAGCAGTTTTGCTATATACATTGCAGTTGCATCACCCTCTACATCAGGATTTGTTGCCATTATAACTTCTTGAACATTATCTTCTTGCACTCTATTTAAAAGCTCTCTTATTTTTATGTCGTTAGGTCCACGATGTTCAAGTGGGCTTATTGTGCCAAAAAGCACGTGATAAACACCATTATATGTTTTTACTTTTTCCATTGAAAGTATATCTTTTGGTTCTGTTACCACACAGATAATCTTTCTATCTCTTGTAGAGCAAATTGGGCAAATTTCTTTATCAGTAAAATTGCCACAAACTTTGCAAAAACCTATTTTTTCTTTTGCTTCAAGCATAGCACTTGCAAACCGCTTTGCCCTTTCAGTTTTTCCTTCTATTATAGAAAAAGCATAGCGTTGAGCTGTTTTATAGCCAACGCCTGGCAAAGTTCTGAATTGTTCAATTAATTTTTCTATTAAATCATCTTGCATAAATTAAGCTCCAAGTTTTTAGTGGACGCCAAGCCGTTAAACACAGTTTAACAGAAAAAGTTGCTTTTGCAACTTTTTTAGAAAAGTTTTTTGTGAAAAAAACTTTTTGCTTGGCGTCTTTAAAGTATAGTCTTTACATCATGCCTGGCATATTAGGCATAACCTCTTTTTCTTTTCGTGAAATTTGCCCTAAAGCATCATTAACAGCCGATACAACAAGGTCTTCAAGCATTTCAACATCATCAGGAGAAACAACTTCAGGTTTGATTGAAATTGATTTAAGGGTTCGGTCTCCCATCATCTTTACCTCAACCATACCGCCACCAACAGAAGAAGTGAATTCTGTTTCATCAAGTTCCTGTCTAGCCTTTGCCATATCTTCTTGCATTTTTTGTGCTTGGCGCATAAGATTTTGTATATTTGCACCACCAAATCCACCAAAATTATTGTATCCCATTTATTTATCTCCTTTTATAATCAATTTTTTACCGAACAAGTTTTTAAGTTTTTCAATATCTTGTTCTTCAGGTGTTTTTTCTGTTACTTTAATATTTAAAATCACATTTAAGTCAAGCCCTTGCCATCTAAGTGCACTTTCTATCTCTCTTTTACCTTCATTTAGAAGGTTCTCCATCATGCCATCTTCGATATTTATAATAAAATTGTTTCCATCAAGTGCAACATCTGTTATATCGCCACAGGCAACATGAAGTGCAATTTGTCTATGTTCCTTTAAGAAAAGCACAACTTTTCCCCATACCGTTCTTGCACTTAACTTACCTGTATAAGCCTGAAGCTTCAGTTTTTTTTTACGTCTTCACTATTATTTTCACTTATAACTGAAAGTGAAAGTGTTTCAAGCAAAAGTCTTGGGGATAATGTATACCTAAGCTCATTTTCAGCACCACCAAAAGTTTGCATATAATAGATAAGCGTTTTTTCATCAAAACTTTCCGCTTGCACTTTAAACTTGTCATAAGCCTCTTGCGGAAGATTTAAAATCTCATTAGGCTCTTTGCAGGATTTACATACTAGCAAATTTCTTGCATGCTTTGAAAGTTCCTTAACAAAAACTGAAATATTCTTTCCCGAACTATCCACTTTATTTACAAATTCAAGTAGCCCAGATATATCTTTATTTTTTAAAAGTTCAAAATAGTTTATAAGCAAATCATAATCAGTTGTGCCAAGCACTTTTAAAACACTTTCTTTAGTTATCTTGCCTTCTGCATAAGCCACAATACAATCTGCTATTGAAAGTGTGTCTCTCACACTACCTTCTCCTGCATTTGCAATAAGCCTTAGCGCATCACTATCATAACTGATATTTTCCTTATCAAGAACATCTTGAAGAAGTTTTGTAAGTTCGCTTACTGACACAAGCCTAAAATCAAATCTTACACATCTTGAAAGTATTGTTGCTGGAAGTTTGTGAGCTTCTGTGGTGGCTAGAATAAAAATTACGTGTGCAGGTGGTTCTTCAAGTGTTTTTAAAAGTGCATTAAATGCACTATCAGTAAGCATGTGAACTTCATCGATGATGTAAACTTTATATTTTGTTCCAACTGGCAAAAACTTTACTTTCTCCCTAATTTCTCTGATGTCATCAACCCTGTTATTTGAAGCTGCATCAATTTCTATAACATTGATGTCGCTTTCATTTTCAAGCCTTTTACAAGTTTCACATTTCCCGCATGGAGAGCCATTTATATTATGTTCACAATTAACAGCACGGGCAAATATTCTTGCCACAGATGTTTTACCTATTCCACGAGAGCCTGTAAAAAGATAAGCATGCCCTATTTTCCCACTTGCTATTTGATTTTGAAGTGCTCTTGTGATATGCTCTTGTCCAATAACTTCATCAAAAGTTTTTGGTCTATATTTTCTGTAAAGTGCTAAATGCTCCATAGTTCTCCTTAAGTATAGTTATATTATACAAATTCGTCACGATTTTAGCAAATAAAAAATCGGCATATTGCCGAATCAAAATAAAAAAATTATCAAAAAGTATACACTATGTGATATTAAAACTTAAACAAGTTAAGTTCTAAATTCCTCACTTTTAGAAAATTTATTAAAATATATTAAACTTTTTATATGTAAAGTTAGATGTGTTTTGATAAATTGAATACCTATATTGTATGAAGATAGAATATAGTTGCCACTTGAAGATTAACTGCTTTAAGTAATTATTTTTTTAACCTTTTAATGCAATTAACCAATTTTTATGATTTTTTTAATACAACACCATTATCAGCTATCAAATCATCGCTATCAAAAACTTGCATACTCATTTTTGCACCAATCGAGTTGCATTTACATTTTAAAGTATACTCCTTTTCATCAACTTTAAAAGTAAATGTTTCGCCCTTTATTAAATTTGGCATATAATAGCTTTCAATTATCTTATTATTAACATAAACTTTTAAATAAGCACCGGCATTTCTTATAAGCACATCTTTTTCCCCTATTTTAAACTTAAATGTTTTTCTTGTTATAAAATAGGTTATACCAACTGTAAGTAATAACAGTGCAACAAATACAATAAAAGCAATTAACATAAATCCTTCCTAATTATTAATCTATCCATATAAAGTTGTCTCCAGCGCCAACTTCGAAGTGATATTTAACTATCCCTATATCTATTTTTGAATACTCACCACCAAGATTTGTTATTTTTACTTGATTTTCGCCCTTATATTCAAGATAAAATCTTTGTTGATTTCTTGCAGTTGGAGCAATAGATGCAAGTTCAACTCCATCTTTGAACCACTGTGGGCTATCATCTTTAACATTGCTAAGAACTTGAATAGATTTGCCACTATGAGGTTTGCCATTATCTATGCCATAGCCAATAGATATTATACTTACAAGTTTTTCGCCTTTTAAAATCTTGCAACGGTCCATAACACTACGTTTGTTAAAAGTAAGTGCTATCCAGCAACTATTAAGCCCTAGACCTTGTGCTTTGAGTAAACATTTTTCACCATAATAGCCTGCTTTTTCTTCTAGGTCTGCAGTTGTTTTGCCTATAAGTGCTATATAGCTGCTAACACCATCAAAGCTGCCATAATGAACCATCGAGCCATCAAAAGCCTCTCTATCATTAAGAACAAGTTGAAAGTTTAATCCACTTTCCTTATTGCATTCATCAATAAACTCTTTAAGTGCTAAGGCTTTTTCTTTCTCTATATCTTTATTTATATAATGACGCACGGAGTGGCGAGATTTTATTACTTCAATTAAATCCATATAATTCCTTCTTATTTTAAGTTAAAAGCATAACAAAATCTAATTTTTTGTTCTCTTTAACCTTTAATTTTATTGTGGAAATTGAACAACTGGTGCAGTTATCATTGGACCAATTTGAGAATGAATTGTAAGTTCTGAAAGCACACAGGCGATATTGCTTGCAAGCACTCTCGCAACTGGGCTTGTTTTAAAATATTCAACAGGGTCATCAACATTATCATATTCTGTTGTATTGATAATAACTTCAACCCCCATTTCAACAACTATTGAAAAAATACAATCAGGTTCTGGTTTTACATTTCTTGTTAAAATAACTTTCACAGCATCTGAGCGCAATCTTTCAACCTTCATTTCGTCCCACACACGCATATTAATAGTTGTGCTTGGTTGTGGCTCTGCCAATCTTTGATAGTCAACTTTTTCTAAAATTGGTTTAAAATTCATATTTCTTATAACACTTGCCATAATTTATCTCCTTTTTTATAATACATAAAATTAATTTTATTATACAAAATTTAAAATTGTTAAATAAAAATACTTAACAGCCCAAATTTTATGTTCTTATTTTAGCATAATAAAAAAATTTAGGCAAATATTTTAAGCCTTATCCTTTAAATATTTGACCTATAATTTTTTAATCTGTTTTATATAATAATCGGTAAGCTTATCTAATCTGATTTTTTCAGTTATAATTGCAATAAGTTCACTGCTTGGATATTTGAATTCATTCTTATAGACTATTACATCATAAAATTGATTTATATTTAACAGTCCACCATTATCATAAGCACTATTTATTGCAAATCGTATACATCTCTCTATCACCTTTATATTAACATTAAATTTCTCTGATAGCATTGGATATAATTGAGTTGTTACATTGCTTAGATATTTTGGCTCTTTTAAACACAGTTTAACCGCTTCTCTTATATAGTCAAACCCTGACATCTTTGGATAAATTTTTAAACCTATAAGTATTGATGTTATCTCATCATTATCTTCTAGTTTTCTCATCTGTAACCCTTCTTGTAAAATACAATATAACACATTTTTTGATTTTTGTAAAACATTTTACAAAAATTTTTTAATAATAAAAAACATACTCATTTTAGGGTATGTTTTTATTATCGGAAGTTGAGCAAGGCACGGCAAGTTGCATTTGAGAAAATCTGGTGTTAATTCAAACTATGATGACTGTGCGCTAGCACACAAATTCATTAGAATTTACTTAAATTTTATGTCGGCAAAATTTTAATATCACTTAGTTTTTTTATTTATTCTTATATTTTTTCTTAAGTTTTTGTTGGGCAATCCATGTTGACATAACAATTTTCTTAGGGAAAATATTGACAAGTCTTACTTGACTTCTTGCAATAAATCCACAAATTGAAAGTTCTTTGCCTTTTTTACTATCCTTTATCGCCTTCTTTACAACGTCTTCTGGTTTATACATTGCGGCATAAAAGGAAACAACGTTTTCAGCTTTTGTGTCTGTGGCTCTATCAAAAAAGGCGGTTTTTGTCCAAAATGGACAAACGCAAGTGACTTTTATCTTTCTTGACTTAAGCTCTTGATTGATTGCACGTGAATAACTTACAACAAATGCTTTACTTGCGCCATAGACTGCCATGTATGGTATTGGTTGAAAACCTGCAACAGATGCAATTTCAACAATTCTTCCTCCTTCTTTCATGTAAGGAAGCACATACTCAGTCATAAGCATAAGAGCTTTACAGTTAAGGTCAATCATATTTGCAGAATCTTCAACTTTAATCTCGTCATATCTGCCAAATTTACCAAAGCCCGAGCAATTTGCAAGGAAAACGACATTAGGTTTTTCTTGCTCTAATTTTTCTTTGATTTTATCAAAGCTCTCTTGTTTTGTAAGGTCAAGTTCAAGTGGAACAAAATGTGTTTGAGTCTCCTGTTTAACAATATCAAGGGCTTCTTCCCCAAGTCCAATACCCCAAATTTCTTCATATTGTCCATCAAGTTGGCGAACAAATTCTCTGCCCATTCCTGATGAAGCTCCTGTGATAATTGCTATATTTTTCATATTATTTTACTCCTTTAAATATTCTAATTTTATTATTTTAAAAAATTTTTATAAATATTGCAATTTTTTTAATAAAAAATATATTAAAAAGTAAAAAAGTATTTAAAACTAATACACCTATTTTACTATATATTTAACTGCATATCCCACTATGTATACTTCAGTTTAATAATATGTCTTCAAGTTGTGGAACTAAAAAACTTACCGCCTTCTGTTTTAGCTCTTCTGAAATACCATAATATTGCCCTGCTATTGCGCAAGATATGGCCGCAAGTGTATCACTATCGCCACCTATTGAAATGCTTGTTTTCACACAATCTTCAAAATCCTTAGAAATTAAGAAACAATATATTGCCTGCGGAACTGTGCCTTGGCAAGTCATATCATATTGATAAGACGAAACTAAGTCTTCATAGTTAAAATTAAGGTTATAGTAGTTGTTCTCTATATACTTTTTGATTTCTCTTTTGCTTTTACCCTTTCTTGCAAGATAAATTGCAACCGCTGTGGCTTCTGCACCTTTCAACCCCTCTTCATGATTATGTGTGATTTCTGTAACTTTTTTTGATAATTCACGAACCTCAACTATACTATTTGCAAATTTACTTACCGCACTTATTCGCATTGCTGCACCATTGCCATAACTGTTGTATGGCTTTGGGTCTTTTCTAAAAAGCCAGTTATAAAAACCCGAACCATAGCCACAAAACTCATATTTTCTTCCAACGTCTTGCATACATTCAATAGTCTTTTGTGACAATTCTTGATAATCACCATTACATTCTTTTAAAGCTTTATACACGGCAAGCGTCATAACCGTATCATCTGTAAAACAACAATCGTCATCAAAAAGCGGAAAATCTTTTGTTTTGATATTATTAAACTCATATTTTGAGCCACAAATATCACCAATAACCGCACCTAGAATTGCACTAATATCACCTTCATCATCTTTACTTTTTTTCTTATCTAACTTGTAATCCTGCATAGCTTGCTTAAAATCATGTTTTTCCTTTTCTCTTTGTTCAATAGCTTCATCACGAAGTAGCATATCCCCAATACGAGTTAAAACTGAACCTGCCACAATCATAAGTATAAAAGGTATTGCAACTAACCATGCAGTCATAGCCCTGTCGGTTTCATACTCAAAGAAAAGCACCATAAAAGTGATAAACGAGCTTACAAAGCCTGCTAGTCCGAGTCCAAGGGTTAACCCACCTGCAATAAGATAACTCTTTTTTATCTTTTGTGCACCCTTTTCATCATGCTTTGCTCTTACACTATCATTAATTTTTTTTATATAACTTTCCATTTTACACCTTTAGTAATAAATTCTTAATACAATAATACCATATAAAATAAAAAAAAGTAAACAAAAAAGTCTACTTTTTTATTAAAGATATATAATAATAGATTCTATATTGAATTAATTATAAAATCAAAATTTTTATATTACATTATGATGAAAAAAATCATTTTATAAATTGTTTATTATTGACTTAACTTCATTAAATAATTTAGCAATAAGGCTTCCGTCAATAGCAGCATGATTTACTTGAAGAGAAACGTTAACAAAGCGCTCGCCTTTTTCATTGATTTTCATTTTATCAAAACTGACATGTGGAACAAAGGAATTTCGTTGAACATCTTGAGGGTGAGTTATGTGTGTAAACTCAAACCAAGGTGTGCAAGACATATAGGCAATAACCTGCCCCCTTCTTGCACCTGCCGGCAACGGCTCTGTAAACGAAGTTTGTGCTTGCAATTTTTTTGTTGTTTCCTTACAAAACTGCTCAATATCTGGATAATATCTTCCGTTTACAATTTTAAAAATTTCTTCCCCCTGTTTGCAAGCGCATATATCAACATATTCACCGTCTTCAATAACAATTTTGCCATTGTTTGAACGAATCATAAATTCTTCAATTTTTAAAAGTGCGGTATAAAAAACATGGCACAAACTAAAATAAAAAGACAACCCTTTCTCTTTTGCAAATTTATAAACTTTCGTCACTTCTAATGGTGAACATAATGAAATTTGAGGTATATCAAATTGATAGTATAAATTAAAAATATCTTTTCTCTTCCATGTTTCTAAGTCAACTTCTTTCATAAAAACTCCTTTTACTCTAATATACTATAAAAACAATTTTTTTCAAACTATTTTTATCACCAAAAAAAAGCGGATTATCCGCTTATTGTCGTTTGATATATCTATAATATATATTGAGTTTTTTCCAAGAGAGCAAACATGGATTATATTTCCAACTTATACTGCCGGACAATCACCAAGCATAATGCTTGTGAGAGTGGCGATAAAATTTATTGTTTTCACTCAATTTATCGAATTTTGATGTAAACTAAGTTTACGAGAGCGGAAACACAGCTTATATTTCTAACTCGCCCTGTCGGACAGTCGTCCAACATCTGGTTGGTAGTGCGGCTAACAGGAGCTATCACCCTAAAAATCAGAAGATTTTTAGGGAACCCGACGAACCTGTGCAGGTTCAACTCCTGTTTTATATTTTTGTTTATCAAATATATTATAAAAACTGTGTTTACAAGAGCGGAAACACAGTTTATATTTCTAACTCGCCTTGTCGGACAGCCGTCCAACATCTGGTTGGTGGTGCGGCTAACAGGAGCTATCACCCTAAAAATCAGAAGATTTTTAGGGAACCCGACGAACCTGTGCAGGTTCAACTCCTGTTCTATATTTATATTTATAATTTCAGTTTATTTATCTAATTATAAAAACCAAGTTTTCTGGTGCGGCTAACAGGAGTTGAACCTGCACGGTTTCCCACTGGAACCTAAATCCAGCGCGTCTGCCAATTCCGCCA
>CALVPQ010000028.1 GCA_944351415.1 uncultured Clostridia bacterium
CTTCTATCTGGTATATTAAAGTTTAGACTGCCTGTAAGGTTTATTGATTGTGTGGCAGCAAACACACCCATAATAAGAATACCCAGCATAAGTGTGAATAATGCAACCACTGATATTAACTTCAATTTTAAACTCATCTTTTCCACCTTCTTTATAATAATTTATTTTTTTAGTATACTGATTTATAAAGTTTTCTATACAAAATTTGTCAAAAATCGCATTTTATGGCTTTATTATAACAATTTAAAAAAAAATTGTCAAAAATTATAGGCTTTAGAACAAATAAACCTTAAAAAATTTTTAGTTATTTTTCCCTTATAAACCAAGCTTAAAGCAAAAAAAATTCCATTATCAATTTCAAAACATTAAAATTCTGAGTAAATTTTTATTATAAATTTAAAAGGCAAAGTGTTTAAACTTAAAAAAAGTTTATATAAAAAAACCGCTCTTTATAGGTGTTTCTATATAAAGCAGTTTTATTTATAGTTTATTCAACTTCTTCATCTTCGTATTGATGTTTATCTTCGGTAAGTGAAGCTTTATTGTTCAATACTTTTAAAATCTTGCAAATTTCAGACCAATTTTTTGGCAGCAGCTTTTCTGCATAGTCAACCGTGCAACCACTTGCACTTGCAACAGCCCTTGCTCTTTCAACTGCACTTTTATGCCCTGTTTCTCTTAGGAATGCAACATACTCTCTTAAATACATAAGATAGTCTTTCATAGTTTTTGCAGTTAAAGCATCTGGGAACCTGCGATAAAGCTTTGAGGTTTTATCTGATAAAAAGGTTGCATTAAAGTTTGCTTTATCATATCTTTTATCAATAGATGCAAAGCCACTGTTTATTTGGCTCCAAAACCTGCTTATATATTCGTTGACATTCAACCCCATACTATTAAGTCTTGAAACGATAACACTGTTTATTTCTTTGTTCACGTTGCCAATTTTAGAGCGTAGCAGAAGTCTGTCTGTGATTTCTTTAGACTTAGAATCGGTTAAATCAACAAAAGCCACTTCTTCTGGATTATTTATATATATCATCTTCACAGAAGTAAGCACTCGTGTGCAACGTCTAAGCCATTTTTCTTCATTTTTTAAAATTTCTTGAATTTCCATAACTTTATTATAACATAGAAGTCTGCCAAAGTAAACCCCTATTTTTTTTACTAGTATTTCACTTATTAAAAAAAGTTGAAGTTTGCTCTGGCATTTATTTTACATATCAAAATACGATAAAATTCCAACTAGCAAAGTATAGCAAAATTGTTGGCAATACTCAGCCTCTTGCAAAAGCTTTTCTTCTTCTGGATTAGACAAAAATCCACATTCAACAAGCACTGCGGGCATCTGAGAATAGTTAAGAACAAAATAGTCTCCAACACTTACATACCCCCTGGCATTATCAAAACTTTGGCAGATGGATTCCTGCACACTTTTTGCAAGTTCATAACCTTGTTCACTGCCTGAGGCATAAAAAACTTGAGCCCCTTCACTTGATGGCAGTGGAAAACTATTCATGTGCAAACTTATCATAATATCGGCACCACTTGAATTTATAATATTTTTTCTTCTTTCCATTTCACTTTTCTTCTTATTTGATGCACTTTCATCATAAAGCCCATTCATGTCAGAACGTGTCATTATCACACCAATCCCATAATCCTCACAAAGGGAAGAAAGTTGCTTTGCATACATAAGATTAAGTTCACTCTCAGTTACCTTTGTGTTTGAACCAATCGCCCCACCATCTCTTCCGCCATGCCCCGCATCAATCACAATAGAGTATTGTGGTTTTGGCGAAGATGTTGTTTGAACGGCATAACAAACTCCAATAATAGAACAAATAAAAATTATACCTGCAAAGATAAAACACAAAGTGCGCTTTTTTATTGTTAAAAATTTCATATTGTATTTTATTTTTAAGCTCTTATGAATATAACTTAATTAAACAAAGTTTTTATTTTTGATAATTATAGCAAATTTATTTTAAGCAATCTAACAATATGTTATAATAAAATTATGGAAAAAACTATTGAAAAATTAAACGAATTATATGCACAAGCCTTTGAAAACATGGATAAAATGTCAAAATTTCTCAGTATGAATGGTGAAATGGGGTTTGACTATAAAAATGTTGGTTTTTCTTTATTTAGAAAAGGCAAAAATAGTATTGAATTTAGTTTAGGCCCTGAGCCATCTGGCACAATATATTTCAAAGACAAAGAAGACTTTGTTCAAAACGCAAAAATAGATAATGAATACGTCCGAGACATTTGGGAGAAAGTTGAAAATCCTTGCTATTTATAAGATAAAAAATTAAGCATATCAAACGATATGCTTTTCCATCTATAAAGTATGTGTGCTTCTCATTTTAAAATTTATCCCGACTATCATCTACTCCGCTATACCCCGCATCAAACACAATATTATACTCTAGTTTAGGTATAAATAAAGAATATTAAAAACACTCTTCTCCTAATTTGTTGCTTTTTCTTGACAAAAATGGATTTTTGATAAATAATAATTTTATGAAAACACTAATTGCACTTTTTTCAATAGTTTTTCTTTCAGGTATGAGTTTCTCTCCACAAGAGCAAGTGACAATTATATCTTCTTATAGTTATCTTTATGAAGAGGCTTCTTTTATGTCTAATAAGGTCCAAGATAATGGCGAGGACCTTCTTCTTATGCATGGACAAGCACTTGAAGTTATAGATGAAGATGGCGACTTTGTTCAAGTTAGCCTAACTTTGAATGAACAAGTTTTTCAAGGTTATATTTATAAGTATTATCTAACAAAAAATTCTGCACAATCCATCTATCCTGTTTTTAATGGCTCTGTTCGCATAGATAATGCAATCATATACGATATAAATAAAACTCAAACATCATACACCGCCAAAAAAAATCAAGGTGTGTATATCTATAGCGGATTTAATGATGACGAAGAATTTACTGCAATACAAATAGTTTTAGATGATGGCAGTTTGTATAATGGCTATATAAAAACAATCGACCTTTCCCCTGATGGAGTAAGTCCACTTTTAATTGTTGGTATCACCTTGATAGCAGCAGCTGTAACGGTTACTCTCTCTCTTGTTTTTATTAAAAAACGTAAAACAAAATAATTGGCAGTCAAGATTGAAAATACAATCTCTTCTTAGTAAAATTATGCTAAGGAGATTTTTTATGAAAAACATTTATGACGATTTAGAAAAACTTAAAAAAGAAGTTTGGCATTTATCATCTATTAGTATTCCAAACCTAAGACAACAGATTGAAGATAGCAATATTGATAATCTTACATCACTTCAAAGCAGTGTGGCTACTTTAGAAAACAGTGTGTCTACCCTACAATCAAGTGTGTTAAATATTGAAGGCGATATAACTGACATTGAAAGCACTATTTCCACATTAAATGGAAATATCACAAATATAAATGGAGATATTTCTAGCCTTGAAAATAACGTATCTTCTATTCAAAGTGATATAACCAATATTGAAACTGATATATCTAGTCTTAACAGCAATTTAAACTCTCTAGATTCTCGCGTAACAGATGTTGAGGGCGATGTGGTAACAATAAATTCAAATATAACAACTTTGGAAGGTAATGTTACACAAATAAACTCATCTATTGATGATATTGATAGCTCACTTTCTTCAGCAACAACATCAATAACAACTATTAATGGAGAAATAGATAATCTTCAAACGTCAGTTTCTGCCATTGGAACTATGCAACAAGATATAAACCAGCTTGAATCTTCTTATCAATCTCTATATTCTTTAGTTGCTGAACATGCTGTTGATATTGTAACAAACACAACAAATATAAGTCTCTTGCAAACAAAAGCAAACAATCTTCAAGCTGATGTGGCAACCCTTGGTGGGAAAAGTAGCACACTTGAAAGTGATATAGAAAGTATAAACACATCAATAAGTGCTATTTCAACAAATATTGATAATATAGAAGAAACTATAGAAGACCTCAGCACAGGAAGTTCAAATAGCAGTTATGTGCTTATATATGATAAAGATAGCGAAGATTCTTCTATCAATTTAAACAGAACAAGTGGACTTTTGTTAGGCTCTTCTATGACAGTGGACCTTTCAAGTTATACTTATATACGCGTTTTCTTATATATGCAAGGTTGTGGGGCGCAGGCATATATAAAACTTACAGATAGAAACACAACCGACCATCTTATTTTGGCAGGTTCTCAATCAACTAGCGTATATCATGCTGTAAGAATTATTATTCCTTCAGCCCAAAACAGATTTACCGCCGACCTTTTTAACACCTTTACTTTTGACAGCCAAGGCAATCTAACAAGAACAATACGTAGTGGAGACAGTAACTTCTATGTATATCGAATAGAAGGAATATTGTAATAAAAAACCTTTTGTAATTTAAAGTAAAAAAGAACTGATAACTACTTTAAATAAACAAAAGGTTTTTTTATATTAGAATTGTG
The DNA here is from genome assembly GCA_944351415.1 of uncultured Clostridia bacterium. GTDB lineage: Bacteria > Bacillota > Clostridia > Christensenellales > UBA1242 > Caccovivens. The sequence continues at coordinate 4,480 of CALVPQ010000028.1, forward strand.
TTTGAAGTTCGCCAGAAATAAAGCCATAGACAATTAAGAACACAACAAAAGCAAAAATTAAAAGAGCACAAATAACATTTATTCTATGCCAAGGGTTGCCTACTTTTATATCCTGAAGGTTGCTATTAAAAGTAAAGATTGTTCCAATAGCATAAGCTATTGTTATTATGCAAAGCCACTGATTGATAATATCAAAGTATTTAAGAGTTAATCCTGCAATCGTAACAAGACATGCCATAATGCCAAGGATTCTAGACATCATCATTTTATGTTTAAGATGTTTTGCGTAATAATCCATGCTCTGCTCCTTTATTTATATTTTTTTATATTTTAATAAAAAGTTTAAAAATTGTCAAGAAAATTAAAAATCAGGAATAAAATTTTCATCAGCTGAATCAAAATCTTGCACATAACCATTATTAAGCCCAAGTTTTTCAGCGTGTGCAACCACCGTTTTGTATTCTAGAGGATACAGTTTCCTTTTTATGGAAGAATTATTATAAGGTGTAAACTGACTCATTAAACTAATAATGGGTTCTTGTATATTTTGCTTGATAAAGTCAAGAATTTTTATGCTGTCAAGCACACTTCCAGGAAGCACTAAATGCCTTATAAGAAGCCCACTTTGCAAAATTCCATCTTTATTAAAAATATTAAAAGGTTTTTCCTCTTTCATTTTTACTATACTTTTGCTTGCCCAGAAAAAATAATCTTCTGCTCTTGAATATTTTTTTGCAAGTTCCTTTGAAAAATATTTAAAATCTGGCATAAAAACATCAACTACTTCGGCAAGTTTTTCTATCATTTCAGGTTTTTCATAGCCACTTGAATTCCATACGATAGGAATAGGAAATTTTTTCCCTTGCAGCGCATTTAAAATTTGACTAGAAAAATGAGATGGAGTTATAAGGTCTATACAAGAAAATCTGTTTAAATCATAACTTGTAAGCAATTTATAAAATTCACCAGAAGTATATTCTTTACCAACACTTTTATGCGAAATTTCATAGTTTTGGCAAAATTCACATCTTAAACTACAACCAGAAAAAAATATTGCAAGAGCCCCCTTATCTCCGCTAATACAAGGCTCTTCCCATCTAAAATTTTCTATAATTTTTGCAATTTTGATATTTTCCTTCTCACCGCAAAATCCAACCTGTAAACTTCGGTCAACACCACAATTTCTAGGGCAATCAAAACATTTCATATAATAATTATATCTAAATTATAAAAAAAAGTAAAAATATTTTGATTAATTTTAAATTATATAAAAACAAACTTAAAAAAAATAAAAAATCAATAAAAATTGATTTTTTAAAATATAATAATTTTATTGTAAATAAATTATTGTTATTCCTGGGTTGGCTTTATTTAAGTCTTCATCACCATAGATTGTTTTATCTTTTTGTAGTATTTCAAGTGTGATTGGTTCAAACATATTCCACTTATCACCACCAAAATAATCTTTAATAAATTTTTGTTTTTTCCATTTTTGAAGCTGACGTCTTAACTCTACAAGAATAACTCCACCCCTGCCATGCGAACCATAACCATGCAAAACCTTAAGTGCAGTAAGCCCCTCTTTTTTTGCTGTTTCAATTTCGATTTCTGTAACAGCCAGTGCATAATCAACTGTAGGCGAATCCTGTTTTAAATCTATAAGTCTCAATTTTTTCTCCTTCCTAGTAAAGAGTTTACCACTTTTTATAAGAAATTGAAAAGAAAATTCTTAATTTTAAAATCTAAAATAAAACTTAAAATTTAATTTTATAAATTTATGTTTAATTTTAAAGATAGCTAAAAAACTAACCTTCCATAATCATTTTATCGGCAATAAGGGCAATGAGTTCTCCATTTGTTGGTTTGTCGTTTGAACTATAAACTTTAAAGCCAAAAAGAGAATTAATGTTCTCTATTTTTCCCCTATTCCAAGCCACTTCTATAGCATGGCGCATACCACGTTCAACTTTTGAAGAACTTGTTTCAAATTTCTGAGCTATAGTTGGATAAAGTTTTTTAGTAATCGAACCAATAATTTCTGGTTCTTCAACAGCAAGTTTAACCGCTTCTCTTAAAAATTGATAACCTTTGATGTGGGCAGGTATTCCAATACTGATAAAAATATTAGAAATCTTTTCATCAAGTAACTTTTCACTTCGCTCTCCGCCTGCGTCCTTATCATTCACAATATCAAGTATTCTCTCTTCAAGATTTTCAGGCATAACCGGCTTAACCATAAAGTAGCTTGCCCCTTCCTTTATTGCTTTAGAAACAAAACCACCATGTGAAAGGGTTGATATAAATATCACCTTAGGCACAGCTTCTCCCATATCTTTTTTTAAGGTTTCAAAAACCTTAAAGCCGTCCATGCCAGATAATAAAGCTTCGGTTATAAGAAAGTCAGGCTTCTCTTCTTCAATATCTTTAACAACCTGTTGCCCATCACTAGATATTCCCACAACCTGATAGCCTTCTTTACCCTTAAAATAGCCCACAAGTGCATTATCTTCTTCGCTATCTGCAAAATAAATTTTAATTTTTTTGTTATCGTTTTCCATAATTTTCTCCTTTTACCTTTAAAATTCAACACTTTTTTAAAAACACTTTAAAGATAGCACTTTTTGTTGATATTTTAAAGAAGATTAAGTGGTATAAATTGCCGATTAATGACTAAAATTGTCGCAATTTGTTAAGAAAAGTAAAACAGCTTTTCTAATTAAACAAAAAATAGAACAAAAGCATAAAAACCGACAATCTCCATAAAAATTATTGCCTAACTTTTTCATCTCTATTCAATCAACTTAAATTACAAAATTTTTTAAATTTCAAAACACCTGTCAAAGCACTTTATCATAAATCATGCCAACAAAATTTCTGATACTTTTCAATCCCTTACTTCTATATTTTTTTAAAAAAGCTAAGCTTGTCTAGCTCTGCAAAAAGTTTTGCTTGATTCCTATAAATATTCAACAAATGCCTAAATGGTTTTATCTAAAAAATGCAAACACACAATAAAAAACTTAAATAATTTTATTTAAAAACATATCCTACTACAAAGTTTAAATGGTTTTATAGAAAATATAATTTAATAAAAAATTAAATGTCTTTATAAAAAATACAATTAAAAATAAAAAAATAAATGTTTTTATAAAAAAATTAAAATAAAAAAACTTAAATGTTTTTCACATTTAAGTTTTTAAAATATCTAGAGTATTTAATTAATTCTATGGATTTCTTGTGTAAGTATAAAGTCCGTTAACAAGTTCTCCTTGAGTAAATTTATTTTGAAGATAACTACCCATAGTCAGAGTTGAATTATTCACCAACTCTTCAGGCACATAAACCGTCTGTGCATTTTCAAGAATATATTCGCAAGAAGAACTTGATGATGCACTGGTGTAAATATATTCGTTTATTGTAACTGTTGCTAGATTATCACACCCTGCGAATGCATTAAGGCCAATACTTATTACACTCTCTGGAATTACTATACTTGTAAGACCGCCACAACCCTCAAAAGCAGAGTTACTAATTTCTCTTACACTTGATGGGATTGTTATACTTGTAAGGCTGCTGCAATTATAGAAAGTGCCTGGATTTATTCCCATTATCTGGCTATTCTCTTCAAAATAAACATTTTTTAAATTAGGGCAAATACTAAAAGCACCCCACCCTATACTTTCTACACTTGAAGGCACTGTAATACTTGTTATATTACTAAACCCAGAAAAAGCATAATAACCGATACTTGTCACAATATAATCTTCTCCTTCAGTATATATAATTCTCTCAGACGGATAACTGACTTCTGCTGGAAAGCTTCCTTCAGTGAAGGAATAAGCTTCTATTTCGGTTTGTTTTTCTTCGGCATTTGAACTATTTATCTCGAATATTTGTCCATCGTTTAATGTTATAGTAGCATTACTTACTTTTCCATATATGACGTCTGATAAAGGTTTATTAAATATAGTATTGTTAGTTGAATAATCATCATAGGAAATACTAAAATTAGTTGTTTCTATTGTTATTGGAAATTGCTCTTCTGTTAATGTTGGCATATCAGTGTTAAAATTTTTAACAGATATACTTTCCTTTGAATTTGTAATAATATTAAAGAACCCAAAAGAAAGAATTTGTTGATTAAGCATATTTCCTGTATAAGCATTAAAATCTTCTAGAGTTATAAATATTTTTGAATAGCCAGGGGTGTTTGTTTCTTCTGTTGTAATTGAAAAACTTCTAGGAATTACAACATCTCCACCTGAGCCTGAATAAGAAACTATTTCTGCATTATTGCCTTCCAAGAACGAGAATGAATAAATAATATTATCTTCGACTATAGAATCAATAGTAACAGCTATGCCTGATAGGTCTAGTGAGATGAGGCTTGTTGGGGTGGGTGCAGTGATAGTTAAAACTAATGTTCCGTAAGGCGCAGTTGCAACATCTGTGATTTCTTTATAGCCATCTCCATCAGCGTCGGTTAAAGAGTTTACTTCAATTATTCCACTATAACTTGCAATAATACCTTGGCTTGTTAAAGCTTCAGGAAGTTCAACACTTGCTATATTCCAATAATTTTCTGTTGTATTGATTATATCAAAATGCAGTTCTATTATTCCTGATTCAGTTTGAACTGTTCCAAGCTCTAAATTAAAGTTTTTGTTAAGGTATCCAGGTATAAAATTATCTATTGTTTCACTTGTGCCTGTTGGTTCAGTTTGAATACTAATATCTTTCACATACAAACTTCTATCTGGAGCATTAAAAACCAAATTTCCTTTAATATTTATTGTTTGTGTTGTGGCAAAAACACTCATTATTAACACACCAAGAATTAACACAAATAATGCCACAGCTGATGTAAGCTTTAACTTTAAACTCATAGCCCACCTTCCTTATTTATAAAAATTAGTCTTATATTGATTTTTTATTGATTGTTAAATTTATAGTTTTTTTTCTAGTTGATTAATTAAAAATTTATTGATTTTTTGTGTAAGTATAAAGTCCATTAGCAAGTTCCCCTTGAGTAAAGTTGTTTTGAAGATAATCGCCCATAGTCAGAGCCGAATTATTTACCAATTCTTCAGGTACATAAACCGTCTGTGCATTTTCAAGAATATACCCACAAGAAGAATATGACCATGCATTTGTATAAATATATTCGTTTATTGTAACTGTTGTTAGGTTGTCACACCAAAAGAAAGCATTTCCACCAATACTTGTTAAGGTGCTTGGCAAAGTTATACTTGTAAGTCCATCACAACTGTAAAAAGCATGAGGACCTATACTTGTTACTCCTTCTGGGATTGTTATGCTTGTAAATCCATCACAATAAGCAAAAGCATAATCATCTATACTGGTTAAGCTGCTTGGCAAAGTTATATTTGTAAGTCCATCACAATAAGCAAAAGCATTCTCACCGATACTTGTTAAGGTGCTTGGCAAAGTTACACTTGTAAGCCCACTGCAATTATAGAAAGCATAATTACCAATACTTGTTACCCCTTCTGGTATTGTTATACTTGTTAAAGTGCTATTATCACTAAAGACTCTACTGCCTATAAACTTAGTCCTGCTGTTTATAGTGTATTCTGTTGCTGTGGTTGATACATCGGCAAGATACATATAAGGATTACTTTCATTTCCTAAATAACTTGCTCCATTTTCCTCATAATAAATCAAACTGTTGCAACCAGAAAAAACATCAGGTCCGATACTTGTTAAGGTGTTTGGTAAACTCACACTTGTAAGTCCGCTGCAATTATAAAAAGCATAAGCACCAATACTTGTTACTCCTTCTGGAATATTTAGTGTTGTAAGTTCTTGCCCTTGTATATATAATGCTCCTGTATAGTAAGTTGGATTGGAAGAATAAAAACCAAATTCTATTTCACACCAATCGGCTAATGCTCCTAAATAATCCATTTTTGTAAGACTGCTACAAAGATTGAAAGCCCAAGAGCCTATACTTGTTAAGGTGCTTGGCAAAGTTATACTTGCAAGCTTGCTGCAACCAGAAAAAGCATAATTGCCAATACTTGTTACTCCTTCTGGGACTATTACACTTGTAAGACTAGTGCAACCATCAAAAGCATAAGAACCTATACTTGTTAAGGTGCTTGGCATACTCACATCTGTAAGTCCATTGCAATTATAGAAAGCATAAGCACCGATACTTGTTACCCCTTCTGGAATATTTAATGTTGTAAGTTCTTCTCCTTGTATATATAATGCTCCTGTATAGACAGTGGGGTTAGAATAAACACTTCCAAAATCTATTGCACACCATTTAGCTAGTGTTCCTAAATAATTCATATAAGTAAGTCCGCTACAATTTTCAAAAGCCCAAGAACCAATACTTGTTACACTTGATGGAATTGTTATATTTGTAAGTCCGTTGCAATTAGTAAAAGCATAAGCACCAATACTTGTTACTCCCTCTGGGATTGTTATACTTGTTAAATTTGTGCAACCATAAAAAGTATACTCTTCTATACTTGTTACTC
>CALVPQ010000029.1 GCA_944351415.1 uncultured Clostridia bacterium
CTGGGATTGTTATACTTGTTAAATTTGTGCAACCATAAAAAGTATACTCTTCTATACTTGTTACTCCCTCTGGGATTGTTATACTTGTTAAATTTGTGCAACCATAAAAAGTATACTCTTCTATACTTGTTACTCCCTCTGGGATTACCAAATTCCCTGTAAGACTGCTGCAATAACGGAAAGCATATTCATCGATACTTGTTAAGGTGCTTGGTAAGCTCACACTTGTAAGTCCACTACAATTTTCAAAAGCAGAAGAACCTATACTAGTCACTCCCTCAGGAATTGTTATCTTTGTAATATTGCTGCCATAGAATGCCATCGATCCAATATTAGTCACTTGATAGTCCTCTCCTTCAACATAAGTAGTTTTCTCACTTGGATAACTAACTTTTACTGGGAAAAAACTTTCATCTTCAGGATTAATAATTATTTCTCCATTAAATACATCTTCAACATTCGCTACATTAAATTCATATTTTGCTTGAGTTCCAAACTCCATGGTTACGCTTTCTATATTCCCAGCCATTACTTCATAGATTGGTCGCGTGATTGCATACTCAGCATACTCTAAAGAGGTAAAATCTTGATAAGTTACTTCATAATCAGTAAATTCTATTGTTATTGGGAATTGAATTTGTCCTCCCATTGCTTCCGTCAAAAATGCATTTCCATCTTCAATATACGTGCGCTCCATTCCGTCTGAGGTCACCCAATAAAAACCTGCCATAAGAACTACTTGATTATATCCACCCCCACTCATTATATAATTAGAAAAATCATCAATATTTCCAAGTTTTACAGTATAACCTGAAGTTGAGAGTTGTTCTGTTTTAACTGAAAAAGTTGCTGGAATTTCAACTTCTGTCGCCGAACCTGTGTAAGCAGTGATGGCCCCTGTGCTATCTGATGTTCTTGCAAAAGCAAAATCAGTATATTCAACTAAATACTCGTCTATTGTTATTACCGTTCCATCTAGAGCAATAGAAAGATTTGCGCTGGCATTTGAAGTGGTGATAAGCAAGGTTAAAGTGTCGTAAGGTGCAGTTGCAACGTCTGTGATTTCTTTATAATTATCTCCATCTGTATCTGTTAAGTTGTTCACTTCAATTATTCCACTATCGCTTGCAATAATACCTTGGCTTGTTAAGGTTTCAGGCAAGGAAATATTTGTTATCTCATATCTTAAATCGGTGGTGTTCACAATATCAAAATACAAACCTATTGTTCCTGATTCGCTTTCCACTGTTCCAAGGTCTAGAACAAAATTTTCATTTAAATATCCTGGCATAAAGTTGTCTATAGTTTCAGCCTTTCCTGTTACCTCGGTTTGCACACGTATATCTTTAACAAACAAGCTTTTATCAGGCACATTAAAACTTATGCTACCTTTAAGCCCTATATTTTGCGTTACAGCAAAAACACCCATAATAAGCACACCAAGCATTAAAGTGAATAATGCCAAAATTGATATTAATTTTAGTTTTAAACTCATATTTAACCTTCCTTTTATAAGGGCAACATTAGAAGCAAGTTTATGATGATATTTGATAAAACAAAATTTTAAAAATTAGTATTTTTATAAAGAGCTTCCTATTAAAATTTTAACATTTCATTTACAAAGAATATAAAAAACTTTATTTTTAGTATGTAGTTTTGATTTTATTCTATACAAAATTCGCTTTTTTTTGCATTTTATAAAGTTATTATAATACTTTTTTTAAATGTTGTCAAATTAAATGTTGTCAAAGTAATATTAAAATTAAAACTTTAGCATACAATTTTTATCTATTATCTTTAGTTTCCTATTTTAAAATTGAACAGAGAACAAGATAAAGGCAACTTCAATCCGCTTGAAATATATCTTCTATTTGTTGTAATTACAACAAAATCAAAGCTTTTAAAATTAACTTTTTAAAAAAATTTGTAATAAAATGATTATTAGTGTTATACTAATGCCCGTAGGAGAAAAAGAAATGACAAACGACAAAAACACAAAAATTGAAGAAAAAATTTATGGTGAAGACAAAGTTTCACTTTATTACAAAGATTTTAAAGGTGAAAAGTGGAGAGAAGAGATAAACGTTTCTGACTTTATCGATAATAACTACACTGAATACACTGGAGATGACAGTTTCTTGCAAGGAAAAAGTGAAAAAACTGCCAAGGTTTGGGCTGTTTGTGAAAAATTACTTGCAAAAGAACTTAAAGTTCACTTGCTTGATGTTGACCTTAAAAATATTTCTGGCATCAACAACTTTCCTGCTGGTTATATTGATAAGAAAAATGAAGTTATTGTTGGACTTCAATCAGATAAACCACTCAAACGTATTATCAACCCTTTTGGTGGTATAAGAATGGTTAAAAATGCTCTTGGCGCTTACAATAAAAAGATGGACGCTAGAAATGAAGAAATCTTTGATAAAATGATAAGAAAAACTCATAATGATGGAGTTTTTGATGCATACACGCCAGACATTCGTAAGGCTCGTAGTGCAGGGCTTATAACAGGACTTCCAGATGCTTATGGTCGTGGACGTATTATTGGCGACTATCGTCGTGTGGCACTCTATGGAATCGACAAACTGGTTGAAGAAAAGAAAAAAGACCTTCTTGAGCCTTCTATGCTCGAGATTGATAGCGAAGAAAAAATTAGATTACGTGAAGAAGTTAACGAACAAATAAGAGCTCTTGAGCAAATTAAAAACATGGCTCAAACTTACGGCTATGATATATCAAAACCTGCAACTTGTGCTCGTGAAGCTTTCCAGTGGACATATTTTGCATACCTTGCAGCTGTTAAAGAAAACAATGGTGCTGCTATGAGTTTAGGGCGCACTTCAACATTCCTTGATATTTTCCTTGAAAAGGATATGAAAGATGGAATTCTTACTGAAAAAGATGCACAAGAGCTTGTGGACCAATTCACAATTAAACTACGTCTTGTTCGTCACCTTAGAACACCTGAATATGATGAAATATTTGGTGGCGACCCAACTTGGGTTACAGAAAGTATTGGCGGTATGCTTGATGAAAAACATAGCCTTGTAACCAAAAATTCATTTAGATTCTTACACTCACTTATCAATCTTGACCCAAGCCCAGAGCCTAACCTTACAGTGCTATGGTCAACTCGCTTACCTGAAAATTTCAAAAAATTCTGTGCTAAAATTTCAATACTTACCGACTCTATTCAATATGAAAGTGACGACGTTATGAACCCTATCTATGGTCATGATTATGCTATTGCTTGTTGTGTGTCTGCTATGAAAGTTGGAAAACAGATGCAGTTCTTTGGAGCTCGCTGCAACCTTGCAAAAAGCCTTCTATATTCAATAAATGAAGGCAAAGATGAAAAGAGTGGCAAACTTGTTGTTGATGGTGTTGAAAAGATGGAAGACGAAGTGCTTGACTATAATAAAGTTAAAAAGGCTTATTTTGCCACACTTGATAAAGTTGCAAAAACTTATGTTGATGCTCTTAACATCATTCACTATATGCATGACAAATATGCTTATGAAGCAGGTCAGATGGCACTTCACGACACGCACGTTGAAAGACTTATGGCTTTTGGTGTTGCCGGACTTTCAGTTGCTGCTGACTCACTTTCAGCAATCAAATATGCAAAAGTATCACCTATTAGAAATGAAGAAGGAATTGCTGTTGACTTTAAAACTGAAGGAGAATTTCCTAAGTATGGAAATGATGATGACCGTGTAGATAAAATTGCAGTTGAAATTGTTGAACATTTTATCTCTTCGCTTAAAAAACATAAACTCTATCGTGGAGCTAAACACACCCTTTCTGCACTTACAATCACATCAAATGTTATGTATGGCAAAAAGACTGGAACAACCCCTGATGGTAGAAAGATTGGCGAGCCTTTTGCTCCAGGAGCAAATCCAATGCACGGACGTGACTGTTCAGGCGCTCTAGCTTCTCTTAACTCTGTTGCTAAAATCCCTTATGGTGGTTGTTGCCAAGACGGAGTTTCAAACACATTCTCAATTATTCCAAATGCACTTGGTCATGATATGCCTTCACGTGTTGATAACCTTGTTCATATTCTTGATGGATATTTCACACAAGGTGCACAACATATCAATGTTAATGTTCTTGACAGAGAAAAACTTATTGACGCTATGGACCACCCTGAAAAATATCCAACTCTCACAATCCGTGTTTCAGGCTATGCAGTAAACTTCAATAAACTTTCACGTGCTCATCAAGAAGAGGTTATCGCAAGAACATTCCATGAAAGTATAAATAAACCTATAAAATAATAAAAATATATTGTAATTATTAAAAAATATTTTATTAATTTAAAAAATATAAAAATAAATAAAAAATAATCTTTTTAAATTAATTTAATAATTAAATTAATAAAAAATAATTAAAATTAAATATTAAAATTTTGCTTTAAATATAAGGCTAAAAATAATATTTAGTAAATAAAATAAAATGAATAATAAAAATTAAGAAATAACAAAAAATCTCTTATAAAATATATAAGAGATTTTTTTAAAATAATTTTCTATATTTTATTAAAATATATTATTTTCTTATAAATTCATAAAGTCCGTTAGCAAGCTCACCTTGAGTGAAATTTTCTATAATATAACTGCCCATTATAATATTTTCATCTTCCACAACACTTTGAGGCAGATAAACAACTTCTGCATTTTTAAGAATCCCTCCACACGAAGTTTCTGATTGCATATTTGTATAAACATATTCATTTATGCTAACAGTTTTTAAGTTATTACAGCCAGAAAAAGCATCTTCACCTATTTTTCTAAGTTGACTGTTGTCAGCAAAACTTATACTTTCTAAATTAATACAATCTTTAAATGCATAGTTATTTATTTCTGTTGCTTGGTAATTAAGATTTACAGCTATTAAGTTATTTTTGACCACAGCTGGTGCTAAGGCTATAAACTCTCCCATTTCTAGGTCTACATAATATTGAACATTATCAATAACCCGTATTTTGCTTTCTAGTGTTTCCGTTTCTAACTCGCTTGCATTATACACAACTTTTGCATATTGTCCTAAAAAGCCATTATCTTGTGAGCCTAATTCAACTATTATATTATTTGAATAATTAAACACTTCAAAAAGTGCATCACAAGATATAAAAGCGGCATAGCCTATGTTTATCAAACTTGAAGGAATTGTTATACTTGTCAAACTACTGCAACTATCAAATGCCTGAACTCCTATACTTTCCACACTGTCTGGAATTGTTATGTCCATCAAACTGCTACAACCGGAAAATGCAAAATCGTCGATATTTATAATGCCATTTGGAAGTATAATGCGAGTTAAACTGCTACAACCGCTAAAAACTAAAGAAGCTATTTCCTGTAACTGACTATTTTCACCAAAACCTACACTTTCCAAATTTATACAACCTTGGAATACTGCAGACCCTATGCTTTCCACGCTAGCTGGAATTGTTATACCTGCTAAACCACTGCAATTTCTAAAAGCACCATCACTTATGCTTATAACACTTCCATCTTCTGGTATTGATGAATTGTTACAACCTTTTATAAGCATTTTGCTCCCTGTTTCTATTAAGCAATTCCCTGCACTATGATAAACACTATTTCCTTCTTCAACAGTTATATTTTCTAAACCACTACAGTCATAAAAGGCAGAGTCTCCTATACTTATCACACTTGATGGAATTAAAATACTTTCTAAACTTCCACAATTAAGAAAGGCAGAACTTTCTATACTTTCTAATTTACTATTCTCCCCAAAAGCTATAGTTTTTAAAGAATTGCAAGAACTAAAAGCCCCTTCGTCTATACTTAAAAGTTGACTATTATCCTCAAACCGAACACTTGCTAAATTCCAACAATGACCAAAAGCAGAACTTCCTATACTTGTCACGCTTGAAGGAATTATTAAACTTGAAAGTCCACTACACTCAAAAAATGCAGAACTTCCTATACTTGTCACACTTGAAGGAATTATAATATTTGTAAGATTTACACAGGTATCAAAAGCATAAGAACCAATATTTTTTAAAGTTTCTGGAATTATCACACTTTGCAAAGTGGAACGTGTTAGGCAAAATACATTATCATTCCAATCTCCTTCAAACATAGAAGTCACCATATATGCAGAAGGTAAATCCCCTCTATAAATCATAGATGGCACTATAATATCAGTTGCCCCTGCACTGCAACTTAAAAGTTCTGCTTCGCCTGTCAGTGTATCTAAACTATAAGATAAATTTTCATCAGGCTTAGTAAATATTGCACAATATGTTTTTGGAGAATCTTCTTCAAAAATAAAAGTATACTCTGGTAGTGTAGAAACAAATAATCCAGACCTGCCTTCAATTCGCCAACCTAAGAAGTCTGCCTCTTCCCTGCCTTTGAAATTTGCAAAAATTGTAACTTCTTGCCCAATTTTAACTTCTCCGCCACCTGCTACAGAGCCAAGATTTGTGTTATTCGAATATACCACTATATTTTCTGATGAAACATACTCATCTATAATAACAACAATTCCATCTAAAACTACCAAACTTTCCTCGTTCATACTAGGAGCTATAATTGTTAAAATAAGTGTGTTATATGGTGCTGTTTCAATATCAGAAAAATCTTTGTAGCCATCTCCATCACTATCAATTAAAGTATTCACATCAACTATGCCACTATAGTTTACTGTAACTCCTTGATTTATTAATGACTCAGGTAGATATATATCCTCAATCTTCCATTGCTTATCAGTTGTATTAACAATATCAAAATATAACGAAACTGACTCGCTATGATTGATTTCATTTAAAGATTCTAAGTCTAGATAAAAATTATCATCAATATAACATGGAGTAAAATCTTTAATATTGGTTTTATTGCCACCTGATGTTTGATAACTTATATCTTTAATAATTAAATTTTTGTCAGAAACATTAAATCTTATATTACCTTGTATTGTTAAAGATTGCTGATTTACTGCAACAATAACAATAATAATACCTATCATTAATATAAATAATGCTCCTGCAAGTATTGCTTTTAATTTTAAACTCATCTCGCTCCTTCCTTTTATTTAGATTAAACACTATCAAAGTTTAAGTTTTATGAATGTTTTAAAAACTAAGAACAAACATTTTTTTATAACTTTTTTATAACTTGTAAATAATATAATAATTTTTATATATAATTTATCAACATAAAAACAGAAACTTTTTGTTTCTGCTTTTTTATTTTTTCAACTCAACAAGGTATGCGGTTGGAACATTTTCAACTTTTGCTTTTTCTGATATTTCCACCCCTGCTATGGCATATACTTCATTTCCAGAAGCAAGCACAGGCAAAGAATCACGAACTCTAAGTGGAATTTTTTTGTCAATTAAGTATGACTTAAGTTTTTTGCTTCCGCCACCGAATTTAACAAACACATCTCCATCTTGTCTAAAACGCCATACAGCATCTTTTGGAACTTTACGATAATCTAAAATAATTTGTCCTGGTAGAACCTTAACATCATACTCTTTAACACGTCGAACCACAAGTTTATAGCCATTTGGCAAAGCAAATTCTCCGCACTTAAATGGAGCTTCAAATTTTGGCTTTTCAACGTGCTTATTAAAAATTGTTATGTAGTCATATTCTTTTGCAACTGATGCCTCGAAAGGAAGGGAAATTCTTTTTCCATTTTCTGCATTAAGTGCAAGATTTTTTATTGCATCAATATGTTTTTTTTCTATATCATGAGTTATTCCAATAGCCCTAACTGCTTTAAATATAATCCTTGTGATGATAGCATTATCATAAAGGAAATAGGAAGTTGGAATTTTTACTGCTTTTTCTTCAGTTATGATTGCTTCTGCATAGATTTGTTTATTTATAAACTCATCATCATCTTTGATTGCCTGCCCAAAATTAACAATTGCTTGAACTGCATTAGGCCAACGTGAAGTAATATCTTTCATTATAACATTTCTTACGAAATTTCTGTTATATGTTGTGTCTTCATTAGTGTAGTCTTCAACATAGTCAAGATGATTTTCATTAAGATAGTCAAAAATTTCTTCTTTTGTGGTATTCAAAAATGGGCGGATATAATTTCCTTCACTTATAGGTGTCATTCCTATTGCACCCGTTGAACCAGCTCCTCTAAAAATATGCATAAGGATAGTTTCTGCTTGGTCAAGTGTGTGATGAGCAAGAGCAATTTTATCAACAAGTCCTTTTTGAATTAATGATTTAAAAACTCCATATCTTGCCTGTCTAGCTGCAGTTTCAAGACTGATTGCTTTTTCTTTTGCAAGTTTTGGTGCATCAACCCTAAATTTATAGAACCTAACACCAAGCTCTCTCGCTTTTTCTTTCACGAAATCGGCGTCCATAAAACTATTTTCGCGTATTTCATGGTCAACATGAATTGCAACAACTTCTATATCAAATTTTTCTTGATTTTTTGCAAGATAATGAAGAAGTGCAATAGAGTCGCTTCCTCCACTGCAACCAACACCAATAACCTCTCCACGATTAAGTAGTTTGTTTTTTTCAATAAATTCTTCGCAAGATAACATAAATTTCTCCTTATAGTCAAGTGCTTTTATTAAGATAATTATACACTATAAAATTATAATGTGCAATATATAAATAACAATTTTAAACAAAAATAAAGAAAAAAATTAAATAATTTAATATTTTTTATTGTAAAAATCTAATATAATAAAACATAAAAATTTAAAAAGCTTTATTTTATGACAATCTTAAGTTTTATAGTCATTTTTGTTTTTGTTATATTTAATATCTACTTAATATTTTTATATGAAACATAGTAAAAACAATAAAGCCTGAAGATTTACTAAAAATTCTCAATTTACAGAATTAATAATATAAATTTTCTTTATTTTTTTGTTAAAATGTGATACAAATTATATTATGAAAATTTTAGGAAATGTGAATAGTGTTGAAAGTATGGGATTAGTTGATGGCCCAGGTATTAGATATGTTGTTTTTTTGCAAGGCTGTGAGCTTCGCTGTCTATACTGCCATAATCCAGAAACGTGGGATAAAACAAAACAGTGCGAAAGCTTAACAGCTGAAGAATTGATAAAAAAAATAGTTCGCTTTAAAAGTTATTTTGGTAATGAAGGCGGAGTGACTTTTTCAGGGGGAGAACCACTTCTGCAGCCACACTTCCTTTTGGAGTGCCTGAAACTTTGTAAGCAAGAAAAAATTAATACCGCTATTGATACTGCTGGCGTAGGCTTTGGTGATTATGAAGAAATTTTAAAATACACCGACCTTGTGATACTTGATATAAAGGCAGTTAAGGAAGAGGACTATAAAAAAATAACAGGGCAATCAATGGCTCGATTTAAAAAATTTTTACAAGCCTGCCAAGAACAAAATAAAAAATTATGGTTAAGGCAAGTTATTGTGCCAGGAATAAACAATACCAAAGAAAATATTTTTGAATTGAAAGAATTTATTAAGGATATTAAAAATGTTGAGAAGGTGGAACTTTTACCATACAAAACAATAGGTGTTCAAAAATATAAAACTCTAAAACTTAAATATAGACTTGAAGGTGTTGAAGATATGGACGAAAAACAATGTAAAGAACTTGAAAAATTGCTTTTATCATAGGAAAACCTTAATAAAAATATAGATAATAAAAATGCAAAAATAGTTTGTTATTTTTGCATTTTTTCAAATTTTAAGTTAGTTGATGCCAATATTATCAATATTCTTTTGATTATTTTCAAAAAAATGATATTTATTAAAGGATTATAGTATCAAATATTAGCAGATGAAAACTATAATTTAAGAAGTTAGATTGAAAAATCTTAAAGCTTATAATATTTCTAAAATCTTTTTCATCTTCTTTATTGGAACAGGAAAAGATAATTCATTTACATCATGGTCAACTCGGATAACTTTACCTTTAGCAGGGATATTCCCTCTTCCAACAGGAACAAGCACTAAAGAATCTTCTTTGATAAGAGAAGATGTTGATAAATACCAAATTATATTTCCAGCATATTCGCCTTCTATAATTCTTACTTTCACATAGTCATGATTATTATGTGTTTGCAGTTTGCCACCTGCCATAGAATGAATCATGTTCATAAAATCCTCCTTGATAAAATTGTATCGTTGTATATTGATTTTAACATATTTTTCAACTGACAACAAGAAAATATTTAATTAAAAATTATATTGTTTTGCAATTACCAAAAAAAGCCTATTATTTTCTTTTAAGACCTTTAAAAAAATAGAACAATCATAAACTTGTCCTTTTAAAAAAAAATATAAAACACTTAAACCCATTATCAATTAAACAATTTAATGCTGAACTAAAAAAATTTTAAAACAAATCTCCATAGCATGGCAGCAACTGGTCCCCTTCACCCACAAAATATTATTTTGTGGAAACCCGAACTCACCAGTTTCACTGGTTCGAGACCATTTAATATTAAATTAAAAAAGAGATTAATTCTCTAAACTAAC
>CALVPQ010000030.1 GCA_944351415.1 uncultured Clostridia bacterium
AAAGGAAATAGTTAATGATAAGAGCGAAGGTGAGTATACCGGTTCAAATGTAGTGCTAAGTGCAAGCACAGGAGAAGGGACAAGCACAACAATCTTTACAATAACCTTTTCACTTTCATCAAAAGACAATTCTCTTACAGATGTAAACTTTGGTTACATAATAAATCTCTTCGACGTAAGCCATGTTTCAATAGTAACAGCAGAAACAAATAATGAAACTTTAGGCACTGCAACAGGAAGTGGAGAATTTAAATTTGGAGAAGAAGTCACACTAACAGCTGACTTTACAGAGAATGCCGAAGCAGACTTTTTAGGTTGGAAGACAAGCAAAGATGCAACAGAATATATCTCCACACTTCCAGAATATACTTTTACATTTAATGAAAATTCTCCAACAACATATTATGCCGAATTTTTAGAGGCAGATTCACATCTAGCATACAACTATGATACTCCAGTAGAAGGTGAAGCACAGCTCGCGAGTTGTTCTGAAGGTGCTATTAGTATAATAGTTCCATCGGCAATATATAGAGAAGGTACATCATATATAGTTACGTCTATGTATGATGGGTTTACAAGTAGTGGTATATTTTATCCAACACGTTCAACTTTACAAAGCATTTTGCTTCCAGAAACTTTAACAAATATTGGGAGCTATGCTTTCTATTATTGTAGTGCATTAACAGGAGAGTTGGTAATCCCAGAAAATGTAACAAGTATAGGCTATTATGCTTTCTATCGTTGTAACGGGCTTACAGGAGAGTTAGTAATCCCAGAAGGAGTGACAAGTATCGGTTATTATGCTTTTTCCAGTTGTAGTGGATTCACAGGAGAATTGATAATCCCAGAAGGAGTAACAAGTATTGGTGTAGCTGCCTTTTCCGATTGTAGTGGGCTGACAAGCATAGTAATACCAGATAGTGTTACGTATATAGAAAGAGAAGCTTTTGAAGGTTGTGATAATTTACAATATAACATTGATGAATATGGTGTAAATTACTTAGGAAATATAGACAATCCTTATATTTATCTTGCAAATTATGGAGAATTTACTGGTGGTGATTATATAGTAAAAAATAATTGTAAATTTATAGGCTCATCTGCTTTTTATCGTTTTTTTGGATTTAGTGGACTTAAAAGTATAATTTTGCCAAGTTCTTTAATAAGTATAGGCGATAGAGCTTTTGGAACTTTAAATGGGCTTGAAACAATGAATTATTTAGGAACAATAGCTGATTGGTGTGCGATAGATTTTGACAGTGCGGAATCTAACCCAACATATTTTACAAGAATGTTATGCATACAAGGTCAAGAGCTTACAACATTAGATATTCCAGAAGGAGTAGCAAATATCAGTGATTATGCTTTTTATAATTGTAGAGACCTTACAAGTGTAACCCTGCCAAGTACATTAACAAGTATAGGTAATTCTGTTTTTCGAGGTTGTATTGGACTTACAAGAATAGAACTACCAAGTGCTTTAACAAGTATAGGTAATTCTGCTTTTCAAAGTTGTTATGCATTAGCAGAAGTATATAACTTTTCAGATAAAATAACAATTCAATTAGGCAATACAAGTTCATCAAGTAATGGCTATCTTGGACAATATGCAAAAGCAGTGTATAATGCAAGTGTTTTAGAAATAGAAATACCAAGCAGTAAAATCCAAACTATAAATGATGTTCAATATTATGCAGATTTAGAAAATAATGATTTTATAGCTTTAGCACCAGCTGTAAATAGAAACTATTTAACGACTTTAATACTTGATAGCCAAACAACTGAAATTAATCAATATGCTTTCTCTGATTGTAGTCAGCTTATAGGAAATTTAGTAATCCCAACAGGAGTAACAAACATCGGTTCTTATGCTTTTAGCTCTTGCAGTGGGCTGACAGGAGATTTAGTAATTCCAGAAGGAGTAACAAGTATCGGAGAAAGAGCTTTTCAAAGTTGCATAAATTTTTCAAATGTAATAATACCAGAAAATATAGCAATTATTAGTGATTTTGCTTTCTATAATTGCAGTGGACTAACAAATGTAAGTCTGCCAGACACATTATCAAGTATTGAGAATTCTGCTTTTGATGGTTGCAGTGGGCTTACAAGCATAACAATTCCAGAGGGAGTAACAAACATTGGGGCTAGAGCTTTCGCTGA
The DNA here is from genome assembly GCA_944351415.1 of uncultured Clostridia bacterium. GTDB lineage: Bacteria > Bacillota > Clostridia > Christensenellales > UBA1242 > Caccovivens. The sequence continues at coordinate 2,161 of CALVPQ010000030.1, forward strand.
TTGCATTGGACTCACAAGTATAAGCCTGCCAAGCACACTAACAAATATCAGTGCACAAGCTTTCCGTTATTGTAGTGGTCTTACAACTATAACAATCCCAGAAAGGGTAACCAATATTGGTTCTTACACTTTCGACGATTGCAGTAATTTATCGACAATAATTATAGAAGCAACAACACCTCCAACACTTGGAAGTTTTGTATTGCTTAATACTAATATTACATCTATTTATGTTCCAGCAGCAGCGGTTGAAGCTTATAAAACTGCCGATGATTGGTCAGATTATGCAGATAGAATTTTTGCTATTGAAGAATAATTTTTAAAAACAAAAAAATCTCTTATGAAAAGCAATACATTTTTAAAAAACATAAGAGGTTTTTTATACAGAGTTTTATAATGTGTTCTATTATTGAATGTAAAAAATTCTTGCTATAAAATATTTTATCTATTCTAAAAAACTTAAATGCAATTCGATAATTTTTTTTTACTAGAAGAAACTGCTTTTATTTATTTTGAACTCTTATATTTATTTGACAAAATAAACTCACTTGTGATATTATTTATTCACTTAAAAGGTAGGGCATAATGAAAGATACATTTTATATAACAACACCTATATATTATCCAAGCAACAAACTTCATCTTGGAAATTCATACACAACCATTGTTTGTGATGCACTTGCACGTTTTGAACGTAAACTCGGCAAAGAGGTTATGTATTTAACTGGCACAGACGAACATGGTCAAAAGATAAGCCAAGCCGCAGAGAATGCTGGCAAGAGTGAAAAAGAATATCTTGATGAAATGGTGCAAGACACGAAAGCGCTTTGGAAGCTTTTAGATATAAGTTATGATAAGTTTATAAGAACAACTGACTTAGAGCATGAAAAGGCTGTTCAAAAGATTTTTACAGAACTTTATAATAAGGGTTATATTTATAAGGGCAGTTATAAGGGCTGGTATTGCACACCTTGTGAATCTTTTTGGACGGAAAGCCAACTTGTTGACGGAAAATGTCCAGATTGTGGGCGTGAAGTTAAATTTCAAGAAGAAGAAGCATATTTCTTCAAGCTTTCAGAATTTTCTGATAAACTTTTAAAACTATACGAAGAGCAACCTGAGTTTCTTCTTCCAAAATCTCGTGTAAATGAAATGGTCAACAACTTTATCAAGCCTGGGCTTACTGACCTTTGTGTGTCAAGAACCTCTGTAAAATGGGGCGTTCCTGTTCCTTTTGACCCAAAGCATACAATCTATGTGTGGATAGATGCTCTTCCAAACTATCTCACAGCTCTTGGTTATGGCAGTGATGACGACAGCTTATTCAAAAAGTTCTGGCCAGCAGATGTTCATGTTATTGGCAAAGAGATTGTGCGCTTCCATGCAATCGTATGGCCTGCCATTCTTATGGCACTAGGGCTGGAACTTCCACATAGAATTTTTGGACATGGTTGGCTTATGTTTGGCGGTGATAAGCTTTCAAAGAGCAAAGAAAACAGCAAGGTTGAGTGCATTGACCCACGTGTGCTGGTTCCACTTTATTCTGCAGATGCAATAAGATATTTCTTATACCGTGAAATTCCATTTGGCTCAGATGGCAATTATTCAACAGAGGCATTTTTAAATCGCTTTAATAGTGACCTTTCAAACAATTATGGCAATTTGGTTTCAAGAACATTTAGTATGGTGAAAAAATACTTTAATTCTATTATTCCAGAGAGTGCTGAACTTACAGACCCAGACGATATAGCATTAAAGGAATTTGTAGATAAAGAAGTGAAAGATACTCTTAACTACATGGAAGCACTGGACGTTACAAAGGCGGTCACTTCAGTATTCAATATCTTCACAGAAGCAAACACCTATATTCAAAAAGTTCAACCTTGGGCAGTTGCAAAACAGGAAGGTGGCGAGGCAAGATTAAAAACTATTCTTAGAAATCTTTTAGAAGTTATAAGAATAGGAAGTGAACTATTTGAACCTTTTGCTCCAGTAAAATCTCGCCAAGTTCTTGATGCTCTCAATATTGAAGAGAAGGTATTTACTAACCTTGATAATTTTAATGGACTTTGTGCAGGAAAAGAACTTAAGCCTCTTGAAATACTTTTCCCAAGATTAGATGTTAATGCAGAACTTGAAAAACTTGGGCAAATTCAAAAATAACAAAAAACGAAGTGAAAAAAATGAATTTTCGCTTCTTTTTTATTTATAATAAAATTGCTAGACCAAAAAATGTTACCAAAAACTACAAAAATAATTAAAATAACTTGAGAAAATGTGGTAAAAAATGATATTATATAACAAAGGAGAGTAAAATGAGTGCATCTGCAATAGGTTGGATTATAACTATAGTTTTTGTAGCTATTTTAGTTATAGGTTTTTTTATAGGTTTTTGGCGTGGGCTTAGAAAGTCAACAGCAAACCTTGTTTTTTCTGTTATTGGTATAATTGTTGCTTTTTTTGTGACCCCAGTCATAACAAATGCCATATTGGGTATTCAAATTGATAATAATGGCACACAAACACCACTAAATCAAATTATTTTAGAAGCATTAATGAGCGATGAAACGATTTCGTCTATTATTGCAAGAAATCCGAATATGGAAACTTTTATAGAGGCTTTGCCAGCTGCAATAGCTAACGTTGTTGTTTTTATTCTAGTTACCTGTGCAGTGGAACTTGTTATATATATAATATACAGAATTGTTGCTAGCTTCACATTCAAGACCCCAGAGGGAAAAAGCAAACATAGACTTTGGGGCGGTGCGGTTGGTGTGGTGAAAACCTTCCTTCTTACAATCTTTGCCTTTATGCCTCTTGCTGGACTTATTGGACTGTATGGAACAGTTAAAGAAAACGATGAAGCACTTATAACAAACACTGAAGTTGCACAAAGTTCTATACTTGATTATGTTCCTGCTGAAGTTGATGAAATCATAACAGGAGTTGAAAACAGTGCACTAATCAAAATATGTGGTATTTTTGGTCTTGATAATGCAACTTTTGACTATTACACACAAATACAGGTTGAAGATAACACTATATATATAAGAGAAGAAATAGAGAATGTTTATCCTATTGCCAATATGGCTTATCAATTAATGGGAAGTAATGAAAGTTTAGACTTTTCTTATATAGACTATGAAAAACTTGAAACTTATGTAAATGGTTTTGTAGAAGGCGGGCTTTTCAAGGGAATAGTTGTAGATTTTCTCAATGACGTAATTCAAAACTATCAAGAATATCCTTTTATAGCAGAAAGTGCAGTTTCTTCTACAGTTCAAGAAGTTTTGCTTCCAATTCAAACTAAATTACAAGAATATTCCGAAAATCACGATATGCTTGAGCAATATTTTGTTCATGATGTTAAATATTTATTTCAAGCAGTTAAAACAGTGGCAGAAAGTGGATTATTAGACCAAATTATGGCAATGCCATCAGATTCTAGTATATCAAATTATTTAGAGGTGTTAACTAGTGATGGCAATATTGAAAACACAGAGACAGCGCTTTCAGGTGTGCTAGATGTTAATCTTGTAAGAGATGCTATATCGCCACTTACCGAAATTCTACTTAGAAATTTATCTACTGAATTTGAAACTATAAATGTTGATACAAGCACTTGGGGAGAACAAGATTGGGATAGTCTTTCAACCTCAGTTGTAAATGTGGTTAAAGACTACTTTGACCTTTCAGAAAAAGTTGATATACTAGATGTAGCAGAAAACCCAACCATTTTAATAACTGACGATACTATTAATATTGAAGAAATAACAATCGCTCTTGGCAATTTAATTGACGAGGCAAGAACAATCAAATTATTTCAAAATGCAGATGGGGAATCTGTTGTTGATAATTTCCTCGACGACTTTAATTTATCACTTCCATCGTCAGTTGTATATAACGTGGCAGGGCAACCTGTTGAAATCAAAAACTATAGCGATTTGTTTGAATTTATCACACCGGCACTTGTAGAAATCAAAGAAAACGGACTTTATGATATTTTAAACAACTCACAAACACCTTCAGCTCTCATGAGCGAACTTGCTTTACTTATATCACAAGAAGGGAATGAAAATCTTTTAAGTGAAATTATTCTTCCACTTTCTCAAGTTGAGCCAACAAACACTTTTGTAGTTGAAGCAATGTTGCAGTCAATTCAAAATAATATTGTAGACTTCACAAACTTAGCAAACTATCAAGATTGGAAAAATGATTTAGGTTATATTTCAAGCCTTCTAGTAACACTAAACACACTAACACTTAACGATGTCACATACCTTGAGCTTGCCGTAAATGGTGATATAGAATCTATTATCAATAACTTGAATAGTGATAATCTTCAAAGCGTTGTAAAACCTGTGCTTTATGCAAAATCAACAACAGGGCTTAGAGATGAAATATTTACAATAATAACAGATGTTGTAGGTGGTTTAACAGAAAGTCAAGGCACTATTAATATGGAAGGGGTAACCTTAGTTGAAAATAATAGTGAGGACCAGGCAGATGAAATATGTGATATTTTAGCATCGTTCTTAGAATTAAATAAGACCTATAGCGAAGGTATGGGATTAAGGGATATTGATAAGTCACTTTTAGGAACTCTTTTAACTAGTATGCAACTAAATGCCTACAGACAAGTGCGTTTAGAAAAACAAGAGGTTGGTGCTTTCAAAGCAATTTATGATGATGTTCTTGGGGCAATAAATACCGAATACCAAGATGTTATAGCTTTGTCAAGTGAACTTCAACAGATGCTTTCTGAAGAGAACTATCCATATATTAATTTCACAGACCTCTTTAACAAAATTGAAGAACTTGAAGCAATGTATAATTAGAAGGATAAAAGATGACTGAATTTAAACATATACCTGTGATGCTTAATGAAGTGATAACAGGATTGAATATTAAAGCTGATGGAAACTATGTTGATTGCACTATAGGTGGCGGTGGACATTCTTCAAAAATACTAGAAAAGCTTTCAGAAAAAGGGCATTTATTTGGCTTTGATAGAGATGCTGATGCAGTAAAAGTTTGCAGGGAAAGGTTTAAAAATAATAAAAATGTGACAATAATTCATGCAAACTATAAAGAAGCGCCAAAGATTCTGCAAGAGATGGGAGTGAAAGATATTGATGGGTTTTTGATAGACCTTGGGGTAAGTTCATATCAAATAGACACAGCAGAACGAGGTTTTAGTTTTCTCCATGATGGCAGACTTGATATGCGTATGGATACCGAACAAGAGCTTGATGCTTTTCACGTTGTAAATTACTACCCAAAGGAAAAACTTTTGGATATTCTTTATAAGTATGGCGAAGAAAGTAATGCTCGCAGAATTGTTGAAAATATAGTAAAATATCGAAAAATTAAACCTATTGAAACAACCATAGAATTAAAAAATATCATAGAAGAAAGTTTTCCTAAAAAAATAATCTATGGTAAAGGCGGAGTTTCTAAAAAAACTTTTCAGGCTATAAGAATTGAAGTAAATGGAGAACTTAGCGGACTTGATAAACTTTTAAAAGAGCTTCTTTCAATGCTCTCAAAAGGCGGACGTGGAGTGGTTTTAACTTTCCATAGTCTTGAAGACCGCATAGTTAAAAATGTGTTTAGAGAAGAATCAACTGATTGTTTGTGTCCGCCAAGAATACCAGTATGTATATGTGGACACAAGAGAACAATAAAACTTATCAACAAAAAACCGATTATAGCAAGAGAAGAAGAATTAAAAAATAATTCACGTAGCAGCAGTGCTAAACTGCGAATAGTTGAAAAACTATAGCAAATTATTGTAATATAACAGGAAGGGGGTAAATATAATATGGAAGAGAAGACCTTACTTACTGAAACAGAAAAAGAACAAAAAAAGATAGAAGAAAAGTTTTTAGAGCAAAAAGGCAATATTCCAAGTGAAAACATAAAAGTAGAAGAGCCTAAACCTGAAATAGAGGAACAAAGCGAAACAAAAAAATATTCAAGACCAAGCATAAGCGCTTTTTCAGCAAAATCTTTTCAAAATGATGCTCTTAGTGAAAGACTTGAAAAAAAATATGCTCAATTAAATAAAGAAGACAACATAGAAGAACAAGATGATTATATAGAAGATAGTGAAATTAAAGAAGAACAACAACCTTCGGTAAGTAAATCGTCTACTATAATTGAAAGACCGAACTATGATTTTATAGAAGAACTATCACCCGAGCAACGTGGGAGAATATTTAAGATAGAAGAGCAAGAAAATAAAGAAGAAACAAAACCCAAAACGAGCAGGATTAAAAACATTTTAATTGCAATACTATTTGCAATATTTGGTGTCTGGGGAATAATAAATATTGCAACACTAGATTCTTTAGGTGGGCAAATCAGCAGTATCACAACTGAGTATGATATAAATTTAATCTCTTATCTCAATAATTTGCATAATCTAGATGCAACAAATGGAGAAAATATGGAGAATCTTTTCCAGACTATACCAAAAGATGAGGTCTTGCCAAGCTCTATCGGAGAACAATCAAATTGGTTTGATAGGTTTTGTAATTTCATAGCGGGGCTGTTTGGAGGCTAGTCTTGCAAAAAAATTTCACATTATTTTCATTAAAAAAAAGGATATTAGCAATTCTTTTGGTAATATCCTTTATTTTTTGTGCATTAATTGTCAGGCTTTTTGTGATACAAATAATAAACGGCAAAAGCCTTCAACTTAGAGCAACAGACCAGTGGACAAGAGATTTATCAATAGTTGCTCCACGTGGTAGCATATATGACATCACAGGTTCAACTCTTGCCGTTAGCTATACCACATATAATGTTTACGTTAGAGCAAGAGAAGTAACTTCACCAAGCAAAACTGCCTCAGTTTTATCACAAGCACTTGATTTAGATTTTTCATCAGTATACAACAAAATAAGCAATAGAAATGTAAGTGAAGTGCTTATTAAAATGCAGATTGATGGAGAGATTGCTGAGCTTCTTTATAATCATAAACTTGATGGAGTATATTTAGCAGAAAATAGCGATAGATATTATCCAAATGGCAATCTTTTAACACAAGTTCTTGGTTTTATAAGTATAGATAATGTGGGGCAAACAGGAGTGGAGGCATATTACAATGATATTTTAAGTGGCACAGATGGTTATAGCTATGTGCAAAGTGACCTTCAGGGTAAGGAAATAGGCGGAAGTTTAAGATATTATTACCCTGGAATCGCTGGTAATAATATAACCTTAACAATTGATAGCAAAATGCAACTTATACTTGAACAAGCTCTTGAGCAAATAATGCAAGAACAAAAAGCAAAAAATGTGTCAGGACTTATTATGAGTGCAAAAACAGGTGAAATTTTATCAATTTCAAGTAAACCAAGTTTTGACCTTAATGATGTGCCCCGTGATGACCTTGATGCACTTTTTGACCAAAGCCGAGTAAGACTTGTCACCGATATTTATGAGCCAGGTTCAACCTTTAAAATATTAACAGTTGCCGCTGCACTTGAGGCAGGTGTATGTAGTTTAGATGACACTTTCTATTGTCCAGGTTATAGAATTATAGATGGCGAGCGAATAAAGTGTTGGAAAACAATAGGGCATGGAAATCAAACCCTTGCCGAAGCCTTTTCTAATTCTTGCAACTGCTGTTTTATGGACCTTGCCCTTAGACTTGGGGTAGATAGGTTCTATTCATTCATGGAAAGATTTGGATTAGGGCAGAAGACAGGGGTAGATATTTCAGGGGAAGGCAGTGGTATGCTTATGGCAAAAACTCAGGTTAGAACGGTTGACCTTGCTCGTATGGGTTTTGGTCATGCAGTTGCCCTTACTCCAATTCAACTTTTAACAGCCGTTTCAGCTATTGTGAATGGTGGCAGGTATAATGAACCGCATCTTTTATATTCAATTGTAGACACAACGAGTGGCGAAACACAGACTATAGAAAGTAATGTCAGAGCAACGAATATTGTCAGTGAAAAAACATCACAAACGGTCAACTATCTGTTAGAACTTGCCGAAAATAAAACAGGCAAATATACCTTTGTTGAAGGTTATAATGTGGGTGGCAAAACAGG
>CALVPQ010000031.1 GCA_944351415.1 uncultured Clostridia bacterium
ACAAAAGTATGTCTTGTAATCATACTTTTGTTTTTATGGTAGCCTCAAGGGGAATCGAACCCCTGATTCCGCCGTGAGAGGGCGGCGTCTTAACCGCTTGACCATGAGGCCACAAAACTACTATGTTATTTTAGCAAATTTTTACATCTTTTGCAAGTGTTTTTTACCTTTATAGTTTGAAAATTTTTTAAATATTTTGATTTTAACTCTTTTTTAGTTATAATAATCAATAAGGAGTTTCTAATGTTTGGTAGAAAGATAAAAATAGGTATTGCATTCGGTGGTGGTGGAACAAGAGGATTTTCACACCTTGGGGCAATTAAGGCTTTTGAAGAATTTGGACTTAAATTTGATTTTGTAGCTGGCACAAGTGCCGGTAGTTTGGTTGGAGCATTCTATGCTGCGGGATACTCATATAAAGAAATGTATGAGATTGTAAAAAATCTAAAGGAAAAGGATATTCGTAAAAATATAATACCTTTTACTCCATCTAAGATTGATGGTGTAGGAGAGCTGGTAACAAACAATCTTGGTGATATTAATATAGAAGATTTAAAAATTCCTTATGCAGCAGTTGCTGTAGATATAAAATCAACAAAAGAAATTTGTCTTGCAAAAGGAAATCTTGCAAAAGCAGTGATGGGCAGCTGTGCAGTTCCTGGTGTTTTTACTCCAGTATTGTATAATGATATGATTTTATGTGATGGTGGTCTGCAAAACACAATACCAGCTGATGTTCCAAGATATTTTGGTTGTGATTATGTTATATCTGTTGATGTTAATAAATCTCGAACTTATGGCACAGATTCAACAAAAGTGCTTGATGTGCTTATGTGTTCAATCAGAATACTTATGAAAAGTAATGCAGTGCGAGGATATGTTAATTCTGATGTTATAATAGCACCAGAAACAAAGCGTTTTAAATCCACAAGAACTGATGGTATGGAAGAAATGATTGAAGAAGGTTATAAAGCAACAATTGATGCAATGCCTAAAATAATGGAAATATTTAATAAAAGAAGAAAACATAAGTTAAAAGCTTTTCCAAGTGATGTAACAATAATTAAATGAAGAAAGAAATTAAAAAACTAAAGAAAAAAGAAATAAAAATAGAAAGTAATGTTATTGTAAGAATTAGTTTATCAGTGTTTTTTACAACTGTTTTTATTATTCTATTCATAGTATGTGGTGGTGTTTTATATTTTTATGATGTTGTAATAGTTGATAAATTCCAAAACTATGATTTTCAAGTTCACTTTATTGATGTAGGTCAAGGTGATAGTATTTTGATAAAATTTCCAAATAATCAAACAATGCTTATTGATGCAGGAGATGAAGAAGAAGGTGAAGTGGTGACTTCTTATGTTAAAAACTTTTTAAATAAAGAAGGGCTTGAAAAACTTGACTATTTAGTTTTAACTCACCCAGATGCTGACCATATAGGCGGAGCTATAAATGTTCTAGAAAATATTGAAATTGATACAATTTACAGACCAAAAGTTTATACTTCAGAAGAAGCTGAAAATTTTCTAAATGATAACATTATGATTTCAACAACTCAAACTTATGATAGAGTTATTTCTCTTGCCGCAGAAAAAGGGTGTAATGAGATTTTTAGTAGTAAAGGTATAGAACTCAATTTAGGAGATTGTATAGTTGAATTTCTATCTCCTGAAAGTGATTATTATACGTCAACAAACAATATCAGTGCCGTTATTATGCTCACATATCAAACAAAGAAGTTTTTATTTACTGGTGATGTAGATGCCACAATAGAAAACACATTAATATCTCAATATGGCAATTATCTAAAAGCTGATGTTTTAAAGGTTTCCCATCATGGTTCAAACAGTTCGTCAACAGAAGAGTTTTTAAAAGTTGTTTGCCCACAATATGCTGTGCTTTGTGTAGCACCAAATAGAGATTTACCTTCAGTTGAAGTTTTAAATAGACTCCACGATATTGATAGTCAAATTTTAACAACCTCAACAGATGGAAGTATTGCCATGACAATTGAAAATGATAGTATAATTTATGCTACCACACCAAACCCAACTTTTGATATAGCTCTTTTGATTTCAATCTATGTATTATTATTGATTCTTACCTGGGGAATTAAACAAAAAGAAATGCCCAAAAGACCAAAAGATGTTATAAGAGATAATAAAGAAAACATTTATGATATTTAATTGTAGAATTTCTAATTTTATGATATTATATTTATATGAACAAGAAGGAAAATCTAAAAAATATATTGATTGTTTCGCTTGATGAGAAATTTGCTAAAAATGTGGCAAATTCTCTTTCTGATGTGCTTGATATGTATTTTGCTGATTGTAAAGAGTTGATTATTTATGACTTAATTAATCCAAAAGAGGTTATACAAAAATGCGGGCTTGATTATTTTAAAAAGAGAGAGAAAGGTGTTATATCAAATTGTGCAAGTTACGAAAACACAGTTATTGCAATAAATTATGATTTATTTAAAGAATATAGTGAACTATTTATAGATTCTTTAATAATTTATCTTGAATTACCCAAATTGGGTTTAAAAGAAACACCCAATAAGCTTGCATATCAAAGCCGAGATGAATTTTTAAAAGGTAATTCAGATATAATGTTATCGTTTAATAGAAAAACTATTTTATCTGCAACAAAACAAATAATAGATAGGTTAGGAGATGAATTATGAATATTATTGACAAAACATTAAATTATGTTAAATCAATAACAGCTCAATCAATTTCAAATGCTGGCAGCGGACACACAGGTGCAGCACTGGGAACAAGCTCAATTATGCTTGCACTTTTCAAAGACCATTATAATTTTGATGTTTCTGACACTGATTTTTTAAATAGAGATAGATTTGTTATGTCAAATGGGCATGCTTGTCCTGTTTACTACACACTTTTGTCGCTTTTTGGTTTTGATGTTTCACTTCAAGACTTAAAAAATTTACGTGTGCTTGGTTCAAAAACTCCAGGGCACCCTGAATATCGCACAACTGATGGTGTTGAAGTATCAACAGGTCCACTTGGTCAAGGTGTGGCAAATGCTGTGGGCATGGCACTTGCATCTTCTATTATGGCTGAACGATTTAATAGTGTTGGTTTTCCAATTATTGACAATTATACTTATTGCCTTGCTGGTGATGGAGATTTAATGGAAGGTGTAGCTCAAGAAGCTTGCTCACTTGCTGGAACATTAAACCTAAATAGACTTATAATTCTATATGATTCAAATGAAGTTACAATGGACGGTTCTTTAAGTTTATCAAACAGAGAAAATGTTGCAAAGAAATTCAAGGCTATGGGTTGGAGTGTGCTTAGATGTAAACGTGGTAATAATTTTCATGCCTGTTCAAGAGCTATTGCAAAAGCAAAAAAATTAAATAATCCAACAATAATAATATTTGAAACAACAATTGGAATTGGAACAGAAAAGGAAGGCACTTCATCTGTGCATGGTCTTGCATTAAATCAAGAAGAGCTAAAGGTATTTAATAATAAACTTGGGGTTTATGAAAACTTTTATATTCCAAATGATGTAAGAGATTTCTGTATGGCAAGTTCAAGACGTGGAAAACTCAATCATGAAAAATGGAATCAAAATTTAGCAGTATATTCAACTTCTAACCCAGAGCTTTATAGACAATTTGTAAATTTCTTTGATAGAAAGAAAATTGACTTCGAAAAACTTGTTCGCACATCATACAAGTGGGAAGGTTTCAGTGGAAGAGAACTTAATAAAAAAGTATTTAATGAAATTTCTGAAAAACTTTTGCAAATAGTTGCAGGAACAGCAGATGTCACAAATTCCACTGGGTGTATTATAGAAAATGGTGGAAATTATAATACAGGTAATCATCGAGGCAGAAATATACACTTTGGTGTTCGTGAGCATGCAATGGCTGCAATTATGAATGGCATCAGTCTTTACGAAGATTTCATTCCATTTTGCTCAACCTTTCTAGCATTTTCAAACTATATGCTTCCAAGTATTCGTCTTGCAAGCATGATGAAATTAAATGTAAATTATTTCTTCACACACGATAGCATTTATGTTGGTGCAGATGGACCAACTCATCAGCCTATAGAGCAACTTTCTCAACTTCGTTCAATTATTGGACTTAAGGTTTTCAGACCGGCTGATGCAAGTGAACTTCTTGCAGGCTATAATTTTTGTCTAGCTGGTGAAGGTCCTGTGGCATTTATTCTATCAAGACAAAAAATGCAGATAGTTGATGGGAAATACAGGGAAGCTTTGCAGGGCGGATATATTTTAAAACCAGCTCAAAAAGATGCCGAGATTGTGCTGTATGCAACAGGTAGTGAAGTAGGGCTTGCATTAAATGTTGCAAAGGAGTTGAGCAAGAAATATGATGTTTCTGTTGTCTCTTTTCCTTGTCTTGAAGTATTTGAGCAGCAATCTACAAGTTATAAAAATAAGGTCCTTCAAAAAAATGCAAAACTCCGTGTAGCAGTTGAAGCATCAAATGATGCTATTTGGTATAAATATGTTGGCGATAATGGTTTAGTAATTGGTGTTAATAGTTATCAAGGCAGTGGAAATGGCAGTGAAGTTTATAGCAAAGCTGGTTTTAATGAAAAAGATATTATAAGGCAAATTAATAAAAAACTATCACACGATAAAAATTAATATCTGAACATATAACCATAAATTAAAACAAAATATTATTCGACAAATTATGCTAAAAATAAATATAAAATTCTAAAATATTAAAATCATTAAAAAACATCTCTTAGTATAATATATAAAGAGGTGTTTTTATGTTAAATAAGAAAAGCATTGTTTTAAATGGTGTTGAGGATAATTCAGAAAGGGCAGTTCTAACACTTGAGAGTGATGGTGATATGATAAATGGAAGACTTAGATTATATAACTTTGGTATTGAACCAAAAGGAATAATAACACTTGGCATTAATGATGGGAAAAGTATAACAAAGGCAGGACTTACTCATTCTTCTGGCATGCTTTTTACTTTTAAAAGTGAATTAAAACAGATACCTGAAAAATTCACCTGTGCTGTTATAAATTTTGTTGGTGGAGAACCTAAACCGCTATTGTATGGAAGCAGTGAGGGGTATATAGATAAAGAAAAGGTGTTTGATAGTGCAATAAAATCTTTATCAGCAAGCAAAAATATAAGAGATGTTGAAGAAGTGCTTGATAGATATGATATTGACTACGATGAAACTGAAAAAGAAGAAATAGAAAATTCAATTGAGCAGGCTATGAAAGATTATGAAATATGTGATAAAAAATGTGATAATTGTGAATATAAAAAATTTTATTTTTCTCATATCCGCAAAATGGAAGACACAACGATTGATGAAAATATAGATAAAGTTGAGGAAAGGGTGACAAATAAATTTTATCAGGAGATGAAAAAACAGATAGATAGTCTTTTTGAAGACAATCCAAGTGAAGACTATCTTGAGCAACTTATCCCAGATTCAAAATGGGTTAAGGTCAATATAGACTCAAGTGGCGACTACTATGTTTTAGGGCTTATATATGAAAACGAAAAACTTAAATATATTTGCTATGGGGTTCCTGGTGTCTATCAAAAATTTCCACCAAGAGAACTTTCAGGCTATCCAATTTGGTTTCCACTTGATGAGGGTAAGCCAGAAGGTTTTGGGTATTGGTTATCTTATCAAGATGCTGATAGTGGAGAAAGTGTTAAAGCGATAATAATATAAGGGGAGTTATGAAAATTTTTTTAATATTGATTTTTATTTTACTTGTGCTTATGCTCGTGGTATTTGCACTTTATCTTATGGTAGGTGCAATGGCTTTTCATTTTTCTCTTTCACGTAATGGCAAGTTGAAAAGAAAAATTGAGCAAAGAAATCAAAGTCAAAGAAATGAAGACAAGTCCTCTCAAGAGTATTTTTCTCACAATAATTTTGAAAAAATATCCATAGCAAGCAGTGATGATTTAAAATTATATGGATTTTATAAAGATAATGGAAAAACTCGTCTAGCCATTCTTGTTCATGGTTATGGTGGAACACATTTTGATATGTATAGTTATGCTAAAATCTATGAGGATTTAGGTTACGACATCTTTGCAATGGACCTGCGAACTCATGGAGAAAGCGAAGGCGATACTATCTCAATGGGTTTATATGAGCATTATGATTTAATTAGATGGATAGAAAAAATGTTATCAATAAAGCCAAACTACAAAATAGTTTTGCATGGTATATCCATGGGTGCAAGCACAGTTTGTATGGCTCTTGGGGAGCCTCTTCCAAACAATGTTATCTGTGGTATAGAAGATAGCGGATATGATAATGCAAATAACGAATTATATTATGTTTATTCAAAGACAAAATTTTTATCTAATTTTTTATATAAAATATTTTATCATTTTATCAAAAATGCAAAAGGTTTAACTTTAAAAGCGATTGATAGCTGTGAGAAACTTAAAAATTCAAAACTTCCTGTTCTTTTCATTCACGGGGATAGTGACAATTTTGTTCCAACAAGCATGGTTTATAAATTATATGATTGTTTACCAGATAGCAGAAAGGCTTTATATATTTGTAAAGATTCAGCTCATATAAAAAGTATAGAAACAGACAAACAAGAATACAAAAAGCAAATTGTAAATTTTTTAAGTAGATATAATATGTAAATAAAATATAAAGATTTAATATTTGAAATTAATAATTAAATTAATAATTTTAATTAAATAATTTAAAAATAAAAAATTTATAAATAAATTAATTTAATTTTTTTATATTATATAAAGAATATATTTTTATATAAAAATCTTTTTTTTAAATAAAAAATTAGAAATATGGTGTTTTTTATAATTTATTGAAATAAGTTGACAATTTTTTACCTAAATGTTATTATTTTAGCGAAATTATTTATACTAACTTTATCAGGCTTAGTCATACTATGTTGGTTAGTATAATAGTTTTTAATTAGGAAGGGTCGAGAAAAAGTTTGTTGTCATCTCACAAACTTTAAGGGCGGGGAATTTTATTAAAAGGAGAAAAAATGGCATCAAAAAAGAAAATTGCAATTTCACTAACAGCTATAGCACTTATTATTCTTGCAGCACTTTTTGCAATAGTATATGTATTTGCAGCAAGAAATGCAAACTTTGGTAATGAGTTTGAAGGAAGCTATACAGCTTATCATGTTAAAGCAACCATAACTGGTTCCTATAAAGTTAGTGGAGCAATCACTGATGTTGATGATTGGACACCACTAACAACAACTGATTCAACAAATCAAATTGTGTTCACTGAAGACATCACAACAGGTTCTGAAGGTGCGACTAAATCTTTTAATGCGGTGAACGGACTTGTTCTTACATCAACTGATAATGTGATTTTCAAATATGAAATTCACAACGATGGCGAAACAAATGAAAACTTTACAATAGTTGGAACTCAAACAGGAACTTTTTCAAACTTTACAGTTGAATATCAATATCAAATTGGAGAAAGTGCAGCAGCACCTATGACAGCTGAAGAAAGCACAATAGAAGTGCCAGCAACTATTGAAGCAGGTCAAACTGTAACATTATATGTTATTATTGATATTACTGATGAAGATGATAATGCATCTTTTGATGGTTCAGTAAGCTGGACTCTTACCGGCACAGGAGCAGTAGGAGCCTAAAGATTTAGCCTTAAAGATTGAGATGACTCTTCAAGGCTTAAAATAAAATTATCGCACAAGCGTTATATATAAAGAGGTAAGCATGTTAGCAGGCGTTCGTGTGACAGTAATTGAAGATGATAGTGTTGAGCAATTGATAAAAAAAACAGCAAGAACTGATTCTAAACTCAGGAAAAAACAAAGAATAAAAAGAATAAATAAAAGCTCTTTAAAAGAACGCAATGTTATAAAAAAAATCTTATCAATAATGCTCAATACCTTTTTTGTTACTATAATAATCCTTGCCCTCATGCTTTGTTTTTCATGTATAGTTGCACGAGCAAGTGGAACTGTTCCAACCTTTGTGGGCTATAGTCTAATGCGTATTTCAAGTGAAAGTATGGAAGCAAGTGGCTTTTATGTTGGAGATAATATCGTAGTTAAAGCTGTAGATACCGATACATTAAGGGTAGGAGACAATATCGCATTTTATGTCTATGAGGAAAGTTATTCCACTTTTGACCTTTCATCTTCAACAAAGTTAGAACTTGCAGACTGTGAAATAAAATACAACTTAACAATTTCTAATTTTTTTGGTTTTCAAAGTAAGGAGATTAAGCAGGCGGCAGATTCTAAATGCATGATTGTTTTTCATCAAATTGTTGGAATTTACGAAGATAATAATGGCGAATATTGGTTTGAAACAAAAGGCACTTCTAGTGGCGGAATAGATGTTTATAGAACAAATGAAGCCTATGTGGTTGGCATTTATGACGGTTCTGCTTTTGCAAGTATGATTGCCTCAATTCTTAATTCTTTAACAAATAATTTTAATTTTATATTGCTTATTCTAATTCCATTTTTACTATTTTGTTTAATTATTGTTTTATCTTTTGCAAAAGACTTTCGAAATGCAAAACTAGAACTTGATGTAGTAAATGGAAAAAGAAAACTAAATGATGAAAAATGTATAAAAAATAATATTGGCTATTCAATGGATATTAAAACAAAATATCAAGTTCTTGCCCATGCATCTGATAAAGATAAAAGAGAATATCTTGCACTTCTATGGAAAGATGGCAGTGCGCCCGTAAGTATACAAAAATATATAATAAAGAAACAGTTATACCTTTCAAGTGAGAAAAAGTTTTCTGCATTAAAAGAAGAATGCAAAAATCAATACGATAGTGGAAAAGATATAGACGAAATTACAGCATATTATTTAAAAGAAAAAGAAAGGATTTTAAAGGAACAGGGGGAAAAAGAAAAAAGAATAAGAAATTTGAGGAAGGAGGTCTGATGAACAAATTGTATAGCAGAAAAACACTAACAATTATATATACTCTTTTGTTTGTTATATTGATAGCATTTGCAAGTGT
>CALVPQ010000032.1 GCA_944351415.1 uncultured Clostridia bacterium
GCTGTTGTTGGGTGATATTGACCATAACTTCCGTTATCTAGATTATATGAAATGTTATAGTCTATTGGAGCCCAGTGGGCATAAAGTATGTCATTATCTGCTATATATGTAAGTCTTCCATCAACAATATCGCCATTAGCTTCTATTATTTGTGTGCCATTTCCGCCCTCTTCTGTGTAGTAACCTTGAAAGGCGTAACCTTTACGTTCAGGTATTTCTATACTTGTAATTCTTGATGCTGCAGAGGCATCTAAATACCATGCTGTGTTATATTGCAAGAAAATTTCATCTGGTCCGCCCAAGCCACCTGTTTTATCAAGCAACATCAAATAAATATTTGGATACCATCTTGCCCACAGGTCATTTACACCAGCTCCTTTAATACTGCTTGTTGTATATTGTGTTCCACCTGCCGAACTTGACGTATCATACCAGCCCAAAAGGCTATATCCTGTTCGAGTTATATTTGAAGGTAAATTATAATAATCACCAAAAACTACACTTTGTGTGGTGGAATTATTTGAACCATCATTATAATGGAAAGTAACAGTATAAGTTATAGGAACAAATACCACATAATAATAATCACGATGGGTAGAACCACCAATAAGTCCGCCTGCAAGGCTATCGTCTACTGATGTTGAAGAAGATGAACTGGTCGAAAGAGAAGCTGAAACAGTGACTTGTTCGCCATAAGATTTTGAGCCATCATCTCTCCCTAAAGTAAGAATTGAACTTACCGTGAATCCTGTATTTGCTGTTGCACTTATAGTTGCCGTATATGTAAAGCGAGGAGAGCCAACGGCATTAGAATCTAATCTTGCATAACCACTAACAGCTCCTTCGCTCATATTCCCAGAATTGCCATAATAATTGTATTCATTTACCCAAGTTCCATTACTTATCGCCCTATTTGAAAAACTTATTCTTACTGTTCCAGGTTCATATTGGGCTCCATTTTCACCTATATATTTCCCACTATAAGCTGTTGTTCCTGATGGAGCTGACTTTGCATAGCCTCTTATATTATAATAATAGGTGTAAGTCCCCGCATGGGATAGTTGATTCTGCTCTCTCTGCAATAAAAAAAATACCTAAAACAATTAAGGCAACAAAACACATAGAAGCAATTAATAAAAATAAATTCTTCTTACTTCCGTTCATTGGCACCTCACATTTGCTTTTGTTTATTAATTTTTTTATATAGTTTTATTTAGTATAACATAATGATTTTTTTTTAGTCAAACGAATTTTCTTCTATAAAAAAACATCAACAAAAATGTTGATGTTTTTTTGTGAGTTCTAATTAATATTATTTTGAACTTACTGTGTTTTTAAAACTAGCACCAAATTTGAATACTGGGCTTTTGCCTTCTGGAATCATAACCTTTTCCATAGTTTTAGGATTAATTCCTTCTCTTGCGGCCCTTGTTTTCATTTCAAATGTGCCAAAGCCATCAATAGAAATTTTTTCTCCAGCTTTTAAAGTTTCAGCAATTGTTGCTGCCATGGCTTCAAAAGCTATGCCTGCATCTTTTTGAGTGAAGTTAGCCTTATCTGCTACTGCTTTAATAAATTGTTTTTTGTTCATTCAACATATCTCCTTTTTCTAAATTGGTATATAACCTATTCTTATTTTATCATATTTACTTATTTTTTACAAACGATTTTCATTAAAATATTAAAGCTGACTTTTTTATTATGTTAAAATATAAATATTTTTTAAATTAAACCGCTGTAAAAAACGAACGTAGCGTTTGAAAATAAGCGAAGTGAGATATTTGTTGAAGGTCGTGCGAACTTTTGTGAGTGTGACCGAAACAAAGCGAGCGTGCAAGCAGTGCTGCTTATGCAGCGGGCGAGCGGGCGAGCGGATAAAGCAGTGAAAAGTTATGAAAAACAAAAAAAATCTGAATAATTATATAAAAACTTTAAAATAAATCTAGAATTGATATGACATTTTTAATTATGAAGCTTAAATCACTTTATTATTTTTTATATTTAGTCTGTAAAAAAACTGTAGAATAAAACTTATAAAACACTAAAATACTCTATAATTTCATTCCAAATTATAACAAAATAATCCCACACCTTCTCTATCCAGCTAAATGCACTATTAAAAATGCTATATCCGTTATGAACAACTGTTATAACTTTACCAATAACCTTATCAATATCCATTGTTCCATACCATCTTGAATCAAGGCTATTGATACGATTATCACCCATAAAGAAAATTTGTTCTGGCTCGTTTTCTGCTTTATTGCTTCCAACAGTAAAAAATTCAACTGGAAAAACTTGTCCATTAACAACTACATTATGTGTTTCAGTTTCTTTTTCCTCTATAAATGCTCCATAAAAAATGCCTTCATAATCAACATTATTTAGAGAAATTGGATAATTTTCACTCCATTTCTCATAGCCAATAATATAATCTTCGTATATAATATACTCATCATCTTGACCTTGATAAACTATTGTGGATATGTTATCCCCATTTTTTATCCTCAAAAATCTATATTCATACTCTCCGTTGTCACCAACAGGGAGTTTAACTATGCTTATTTTATCACCTTCAAAGGCAAGTGCTCTTTTAATTACAGTATAATCTCCTGCATTTTCTCCATCACCTGACCTATCGACTATTATAATGTCATTATAATCAACATCTTGAGTTAATCTTATGTATACACTATCTTGATATTCTCCGTCGCTTGTTAATATTGGGTCAGGATTAAGTGTTGGTTGCATAGAACTACCCTCAACGATTATGTATCTATAGGCAGTGTTAAAAGCAATATTTATTGAAAATACAATAGCATAAAAGACAAGTAAGATATATACGAATATTATAAATAATCTAGTTGCTATCTTACTTTTGTTTTCTTCTAAATAAAGTGCTGAATAAGGATATTCTTTCAACTTTCCCCCTATTTAAAGTTATTTAAAATGCTAAGCATTATCAAAAGATGTTAAAAAATAGTAAATTTATGTTAAATTTTTTAACCTATTTGCACTTTTGGCATAATAAGTTTAAGTAACATCATTATCTTACAACTTTAAGCTTTTACTAGTCAACTTTTTTTGAATATTTGCACCCGCAATAATTTTGTCTATAAAGATTATACTTTTTAGAAAACTCTATACTTTTTTTATAACCATCTTGTTTTTTATAATTTCCTTCTAAAAATTGAATACCTTTTTCTTCTCCAACTACCTTTCCAACACTATTTATTATAGTTGAATTTTTGTGTGGACTGACTGTTAAAGTGGTTCCAAAAAGGTCAAACCCTAGTTCTTTTGCTTTATCTGCCGTTTTTTCTAATCTTAACCTGAAACATACAGGACATCTTGCCCCACCTTCTCTTTCTTGCTCTAAGCCCTTAACTCGGCAATAAAATTCCTCAGGATTATAGCCATCTTCAAGCACAGGAACACCAACAATAGAACAATATCTTTTTTGTTCAGCTAGTCTATGTTGATACTCTTCATTGGTGTCTATATTGGGATTATAATAATATATAGTTATATCGTAGTCTTCTTTTAGAAAATCTATAACTTGAGTGCTACAAGGTCCACAACAACTATGCAATAAAAGTTTTTTCATTATTCAACCGTCCTTAATATTTTTACTAAATCAGAAAATAACGGCTCAATTTTCATTAATTTTTTCACGTCTTCATCAAAATTATGTATTGTTATCATAAGACAACCAAGGCAATCGCTACAATTGATAAATGCCTGAACATTATATATAAGGCTATCATGATAACCTTTTATAACATATATAGGAAAGATAAAATCATTAAGTTTGATGTTAAACTGCGAGGCAAGTTCAAATTTATCCGTGACTTTTTTATAACTTTCCACCAAAGATTGATAATATTCAAAAAATTCGTCAGGGTCTCTATGAATTTCAAATAATGAAATTACCCTGCCTTCTTTTGATAGATAGTTCTCTCTATTAATAAACCCCTGCCCATTGACTATATCATATCTATCCTTTGTTACTTGATAACCTTCTGGCAATTCATAAGACATTTCATTTAGTGTTTTTATAACCCTACGCATAATTTTCTCCTATTAAATTATAGGACAAACATAGAAAAATGTCAATAATTGTTGGCATTAGTATTATAGTTAGATAGTCAGTTTTCTTAATAAATATTCTATTAAAGTTCATTTATTGCATATAGCATCATATCATTTACATTCCTGTTTGTTAAATAATAAACTAATATCTTTCCATCTCGTTTATATGACACTATATTTTGGTCTTTAAGTTGCTTTAATTGATGGGATATTGTTGTTTGATTTATTCCGAGAAAGCTTGACAAGTCATTTACACACATATTCATCATTGACAGGCAAGTTAGAATTTTAATTCTTGTGGAATCTGAAAAATTTTGAAAATAATCAGCAAGTTTTGATATATCTTGTTCATGCGGAAGCACTGATAAAAGCTCTTGCTTATTTCTTTCTGTTAATAATAAAAATCTATTTTGCATTTTTCTCCCCTTCAAATCACATTTTCTTTTTTTTATTCATAAGTATTTATGTGATTTCTTTACATCTTTATTTTTGCAAATACATAAGAAAAATCAAAATATAAATTTGCTATATTTTGCCGTTTTTATAAGAATTTTGTTTTAAGGAGGGAATATGATTTCATCACAAAGTATCTTATTTGTTCTTTTACTTTCTGTTATTAGCAATACATCAGACACAAATCTAAACACAAATACTAATTTTTTACTTCTTTTGCTGCTTGCTCTTAGTGGACAAAATAATTATTGGAATAGTAGCTGTTGTGGGCAAAATACCTGCCCTGGACAAAATAATTTTAATAATTTCTTTGGCTGATTATTAACAAAAATTAAATATTATATCTTTTTATTTTAATTCACCATTATTTTATGGTGAATTTATTTTTTTCTGTAGTGAATTTATTTTTATTTTTTATTTATAAAAATATTTTAAAAAATTTTAAGAAAATGTGTAAATTTGTTTTGCTTTAAAAATTTTTTATGCTATCATAAACTTGTAAATTAAAAAGCAAAGCTTTTAAATAACAAAAGGAGGGGAAAAATGTTCTATTCATTACTTAATGTTGCTGCAAGCTGGACAGACTTCATTCAAAACATGGTTGAAGCCGGAGGTATCTCTGAAGACCAAGAAAGTCTTTTGACTAGTGTTTTCAATATTATCTCTATTGTGCTTTGGGTAGCCCTTGCTATCGTTGGTGCTATCGGTTCAGTTTATGCAATCTATCTTGGCGTTCAACTTGCCAGAGCTGACGAACAAGGAAAACGTGATGACGCTAAAAAGCATTTGATTACTACAGTTATCGCTGTGGGTGTAACTCTTGCTCTTATCCTTGTATTCAACATTTTCTTACCAATGCTTCTTGATGCATTTAATGTTGGTCAGTCTGTTAATGAAGGTAGTGGTGGGGAAAATACTGGTGCTATTACACTACTCACCAATATGATAGCATGCAGAGTTTAAACCTCTACTGTTAGTTAAAAGTTAAGACACACTTTTATAAGTGTGTCTTTTCTAGTTTTAGCAAAATTCATTCCCCTTGCTATGTGAACATATTAAAAAATTATTCCTTGTTAAAAATATGCTAATATTAATATAAAATTTGCTATTATATAGTTCACTAAAGTCTCTATTGCCCTATTTTAAAACTATCAACAATCGTTTATATTTAAAAATTTTGCTAATGACTTCCAAATTTCTTGCAATAGGTAAAAAAATGTGTTATTATATATCTATAAAATCTGAATAAACATTTTAGATTTTATTTTTAAAGTTTATAGCAATAAAAATATAGCGATTTTATTTTTAAGATTTTATTTTTAAAAATTATTTTTAAATTTTATTTATTTAAAATAATAAAAAAATCTTATTGCAATTTAACTTTAAATGCCTTATAATTTATCCATAAGGAGAAATAATATGCAATTTTTATTTTCTTTATTAAATTATACTTATTATGGTGATTTATCGTGGCTACAAGATGTTTATGACATTTTGCCACCTATTCTTTATACAATCCTTGCTGTGATTGGCGGTGCAGGTTCTGTTTATGCCATCATCTTGGGTGTTAATCTTGCAAAAAGTGAAACAGAAGATAAACGTAAAGCTGCAGCAACTAGAATGAAAAATACGATATTTGGTGTTGCTATACTGCTTGTGCTTGTGCTATTTATAAACATTGCAATACCTGAAATCTTGCATGCTGTATATCCTGATTTAGTATACTAGAAAAAAATAATAATATTTTTGTAAACAAATTATAAATTTTCTCATAAAAACTTGTGTAAGGAGATATGATATGCACAAGTTTTTTTGTAATTATAATAACTTGACTGAAAAATATGAATTAAGTTTAAATAAAAATATGCTTTTTAATCAAAAAATTAATGTTTTAGCTGAAAATACCCTTTTACCTGAAATAAAAAATTTATTACAACAAATCTATGATAACACTATTATATTAAAAGAAAGTATCGTTGATGAAGATAAACTTAAAATATTAGATGAAAATGAACTTTTGATTTCTAACCTATTTTACTCTCTCTTTGCTTCTCCCCTTAATATTGATTCAACTTCTTATGATAAGCAAGTTGATAATAAAAATATCCTAGTAAAATGTGTTGAAGAAACAAGTGAACTTGAAGCAAAAATTAATATTCCTGAATGTAATAGGCTTTGCATTCTTTTGAAAAATAACTATCAAAATCTATTAAATTTTTTAAATTAAAGTTTAAGCAAAAATTGCTTGAGCTTTTTTTGTGTTAAATTAGCATTTTTTATCTCTTTAACATAATATGTGAGTGGAGCTTAAGCTCTAAAAGAGAGGTTTTAAATGTCTTATTTTTTCAACAGAAACTGTTGTAATAGACCTTGTCCAAGAAATGTTATAATTTCAAATAGCGGAATCACTGGACCTACTGGGCCCGCTGGTCCAGTTGGCCCTACTGGTGCTACCGGCCCTAGCATCACAGGTGCAACAGGACCGACTGGGGCTACTGGTGTTACTGGGGCTACAGGGGTAACAGGTCCAACTGGTGCTACTGGTGTTACTGGGACTACAGGTGCTACTGGTGTTACTGGGGCTACCGGACCAACTGGGGCGACTGGTCCTACTGGACCAACCGGAGCTACTACAACCTTTACAGTAGCTTCCACTACCACACTTACACCAGGCAGTAATGCAACAGTTACTACAACACAAACAGGTGCTGCAGTATCCTTTGCATTTGGTATTCCACGCGGAGATACAGGACCAACTGGGGCTACCGGTCCAACTGGGGCTACTGGGGCTACAGGTCCGACTGGTCCTACGGGAGCTACAGGGCCTACTGGTCCGACTGGCGCTACTGGTCCAACTGGTCCAACAACAACATTTACAGTAGCAGCAACTAACACTTTAGACCCTGGTAATGATGCTAGTGTTTCAACAAGTCAAACTGGCTCTGCGGTATCTTTAACCTTTAATATACCAAGAGGAGCTACAGGAGCTACTGGTGATACTGGAGCTACCGGACCAACTGGGGCTACTGGTCCGACTGGTCCGACTGGGCCAACTGGCGATACAGGAGCTACTGGGGCTGGGCTTGCTGCTTATGGCGGTCTATATAATAATGCAACACAAACTCCAACTCTTACAACAGCAAATACTTTTGTTCAACTTGAACTTAATACCGCCACCCCTCTTCTTAATACAACAACTGGAACAAATACTATTACAGTTACAGAGGCTGGTGATTATGAAATCAGTTATAATATTGATTTAACTGCAACAGCTGAGCAGACTTTTTCAGCTGAAGTAAGAGAAAATTCAACGGCAATACCTGGAACAATTACGACCAATACAGCAACGGTAACCACCACTGGTGGTGGCACATTTAATACTAGTCTTAACACAAGCACAATTGCCACCCTTGCTGAAAACGATGTTCTTGACCTTGCTCTTACAACAACTACAGCACCATCTGGCACAACAACAGTTCAAGCAAATGGGAGTTGCATTTTAACAGTTAAAAAACTTAATGATTAAACAATAAAAAAGAAGAATGATTAGTGAGTATTTTATTAATCATTCTTTTTTCATTATTTTTTTAACAAAATTTATATTTAACTTAGTTTTTTTTATTGAAAATAAAAAAATATTTAAAAATAAAAGTTATATACTATTTTT
>CALVPQ010000033.1 GCA_944351415.1 uncultured Clostridia bacterium
GTTCCGTTTGTTGCGGCAAACACTCCAAACAACATTAATCCAAGCACCAACATAAATGCTGATATTGTTGAAATTAATTTCATCTTTAGTGACATAAATCTCTCCCTTATTTAATTTTATTTTGCTAAAACTTGCTGTTTTTTATGCAAAAATCGACATTTTTTGCAATCTATATTTTTATTATAGCGATTTAAAAAAATTCTGTCAAAATAATTAAGGGGTCAAAAATAAATTAAGTGGAAAATTTTTATCAAAAATTTAATTTCTACACCTATTTTCATTTAACTTTCATTGCATAATCATAATTATTACAATTTTCAAAAGTCAAGCAAGGACATAAAAAAACCTTTATCAAATTGATAAAGGTTTTAATTTTTTTATTGTTCAAGAGAATTTTCTTCAACTATTTCTAGTGATGTGTCTGCAGAAATTCTTTGAGCAAGTTTTGTTGAGAACTCTTCACGAAGTTCAGTTGTAACTTTAATATTTCCTGTTCGAACAACTGGAGATAAATAGTAAACTTTATAAGTGATGTTTCCTTCAGCATCTGTTAAGATAGCAATTGCTTGTGCATTGATTGTTGTTTTGCCTGTGTTAACATTGTATTGTGATGTTACTGAGTATGATACATTGATGTTTCCGCTAACTTCATTTTCACGTCCAACATTCATTGTTCCTACAGCACCTGCACCTGCAACACTTTCCATAGCAGTATCAAAAACCAATCTTTGACTTCCGCTTTGATTTATTCTGTTTATAAGTTCTGATGCTGTAAGTTGGTCACGGTTAAGCCCATTTGCTATTGTTGCTGTTATAAGTCTTGTGTAAGGTTTATTTGCACGGTCTAAGCAATCAAGTAACATTGAAACTTCACCGTTGTTGCTGTTATAAACACATTGTTTAACATCAAGAATTGAACCATCTTTGTCAGCACTAATTAGATTTTTAACAATTTCAGGATTGTTTAAATCATTTTCAGTAAATTCAACTTCAAACACAGCTTGTGTATAAGCTTCATTCGCTGTTTCCTGATATTCTGTATAGTAGCCTGCTGCAGCTGTTGCGTTTTCATTAACAATTGCTGCATAACTGTTAATTAATGTTGCAGAATCTATCATCTGTTCACCAATTTGAGAAACAGCTGTATAATTCCCTGCATTATAGTTTTGTTGTAGTAAGTCATATAAAGCCATGTAGTTTTCAAACTCACTATCTGCAAGAGCTTGATTTGCAACTGCAACTTGGTGAGCAGCGGCAATTTTATCTTTTATTTCTTGGCTTGCTGTTGTTGCATTTATACCTGCAACATAGCCTGCTGAAATGTTTACTGATTGCTCTATAGAATTAATATCACTTCTTACAATTGTTCCTAAATTTGGAATAGTTACATTGTAATAGTTATCTGCAATTTCTTGAGCTGTTTTTGTTGCTTCAGATTGAAGATTTTGATAAGCTTCGAATATGCTGTTAGTTTTTGTGTTAACGTCTCCTGTTAAAGAAGAAATCTTTGCTGCATTTTCAGCAATTGCTGCGCCAATTTCATTAACTCTTTCCCAGTTTTTAGCTTCATATTCTTTGTTTAACACTTCAATAGCATCTTGCCCATCAATTGTTGTCATGGTTGAATAGGTTGTTTTTGCTTCAGTAAGACTGGTTTCTGCTGACTGCAAATTGTCTTGCATTGAATTGATAACATCATTAACAGCATCATTTGACATTGTTGATATGTTTAAAGATACAGTTACATTGTCTCCTGTTATCTCATCAACATAAGAAAGTGCTGTGTCAAAATTATTTTGTGCCTTGCTTATGTCTTCATCAGCTTGAACAACAATTTGTTGTGAATTGCTGTAGTATTCAGTTGCAAGCTGTTCAGCCTTTGCTGCTCTGTTAGCATTTACACCCCAGAAAATTCCTCCAAATATTGCAGCAACACCTAGCACACCTGCGATAATAAGAGCAAGTTTAGATTTGCCTTGTTTTCTCCACTTTGGTAAACCTTTATTTTGCACTACACTATCAGCTGATGTTGCTCCGCCACCTGCAGCTGCTAATGCTTGTTCAGCTTCTGCATATCTTGCATAAGAAGGAGATACTTTCTCCTCTACTGCCTTAGTTTGTGTGTTTGTTGTTGCAACCTTTGTCCCTTCAGCAGCATCTTTAGCATAAGTAGTCTTTGCACCTCTTACAGCTGCATCTTGACTTTTATTTGCTTTGTTACCACCTGGAATAATCATAGTTACCTCCCTGTTATTTATCTATATTATACAGCAATAACTGCTTTTTGTCAATAGTGATTTGAAATAAAAATAAACAAAATGATAATAAATTATAAAAATAATTTTTCGTCATAAAAGAGAGTAAAAATCTTTTTTGATAGAAGTATTATAAGCTATATATTGGAAACCGAATTAATTTACAAAAGATTCGCTAATGGTATTTTAAACTGTTATACTTTCTTTGGTTTGTATATTATTAACTGCGTGCTGGCACAATTTATTGTGCGATTTGCGATAGCAAAATTAAAACTTAACTTGGTTAAGTTTTAACAGCACGCAGTTGTTATATGTTTCTATATTATTTTAATTAAACAGTTTTTATTCTGGAACTTCTTCGTCAAGGTATGTGGCACTAAGGTCTGCAAGGTGGAAAAGAAAACATGTTGGATATTTATAAAACACATCACTTATAAGATAGCTTCCATTCTGAACTCTTTGGTCAAACTCCCCCATGTGCCAATTTATTGCAAGGGCTTCTTCTCTTGTGAGCTTTATAAATGCGGAAATCATATAAACAGATTTTTCACCATGTCCATAAGGCAAGCTATCTTCTATTTTATAATATGGTTTCTTTACCCAGTTGCCATATTCATCTTTAACATTTCTATAATCTTCAACATAAGTTCCAACTTTACATACATCATGAAGTAATCCAATAATAGCAACACTTTCTGGACTTATTCTCTTTTGCCAATTTTCTCCATATTCCATCTCTAGCAATTTAACAAATCTTTTATATACATTAATTGAATGTTGACACAATCCACCCTTATATGCACTATGTCTTCTTGTGCTTGCTGGTGCCGTAAAAAAATCAGACTTTTCAAGCCAATCCAAAAGTTTTTCCGAACCTTCACGCTCAATATTGTCATAAAAAATATCTAAAAATTCATCTTTAGCTTCCATTTTTAACCCCTTTTTTATAAATATATTATATCAAAAATAAATTAAAAATAAAATTAAATATAAAATAATTTTATAATTAAATTTATATAATTTATAACATTTATTTATAATATTTTATAACTCTTATTTATAATATGTAACAATATTTTAATATTTTTTATATTATTTTTATTTTTTAATTAAAATCACAAAAAAACAAACCTGATTTTAAGTTTGTTTTTTTTAATTATCCCCTTACTTTTTGAATAAATATCTCAAATTCTTGCACAGATTTTTCTTCATACCCTTTTATCTTATCAAACAAATCTTCAAGTTGCTCTAAATACTCAAGTGCTTTTTGTTCGTCTGTTCCTATACGTGAGACGATATTATCGAATTCTTTTTTCAAATCCCCCGCAAGTTTCTCACAATCTAGAATATTGCTACAATTTATTCTGTAGACATCAACTATATCTTGTTCTTTATCATTCTCATGTAACTTTAAAACACCAAAGGCACTATCTGTGTTATCTTGAATATTTTCAAACAAAACTTCTAATTGTTTTTGCATATCAATAATATGTTCATTGTTGTCTATTCCGTCGTTAGAATGTTTATGAGTCTTTTTTTCTTCCATAAAAATCTCCCTGCCCTATATTATACAATATTTTACTAAAATACAAATCTTTTTAAAGATATTTTATAAATTTCTTAAATATAATTTTTTTAATTTTTATAAAAATTTCCAAATCTAAAACATAATATAAAAAATCCTATAATATATTAAATTTATTTATAAAAAAACACCAGCTTGCACTGATGTTCTAGTCTTTATAAGTTACGTAACAGTTGTATAAAGCTAGGTATCTTAATTTTTCATATCGTTGCATATTCCTTTGAAAAACAAATAAATCAATAGTTTCCCATGTAAATACCCAAGCAACTATGTCTACGATTTCAACAATAAGCCAATATACATTAAAGAAGTTTACCAAAAATAATGCTGTAAGTGAAAATATTGACAATATAAGCATTGCAATTAAGATTTTGGTGTTGTTATTCATCTTTCTTTGCGAATCAAGAGTGCTATTTTTATAATAATTCTTTATGGCATGTGTGAAACTATCTTTATCACTTTCTGTTAGTTTATTGCAAGATATATTTATATTTATACTTTGACTTGGTGGAATTGATTTAACTGTGTTATCAATAAGATTAGCAAATTCTGCATTTATAACTTCTTGACCATCTATCACAAAGGGTGACAGAACTTCTGATTTATCTTTTATCTTTATTTCTACAATAGCTCTTCCTTCGCTATCAACTGGTCTATCTTTTTCTAATATTTTTTTGTCTTTAAAGTATTGAATAAATTTAAACATAATATTCCTTTTTCTATGCAAGTTGTTTTTCGTTTTCTTCTAAATATTGAGTAGTAGTATCTGTTATAACCTGTGTTTGTGAGGCTATTGACACTTCTATTAGCTCTTGCCACTCTAAGATGACTTCACCATTTTCTGTTTGGAGCCTAAATTTATAAATTCCACTATCTTCTGCACTTGTGAAATCAATTGTAGGTTCACAATTTGTGTAGTTACTATAACTTATTCCGCCATCGGTGCTGACCGCATAAGCAAAAGTATAGTTATCTTGCATTCCTGTTGCCAATATACTTACTCTTTCTCCGACTTTCTGTCCTTCCTCTATAATATCGGTATTTAAAACACTATAAATTACAGGAAATTCAAAATCTTCTGTGCTTATTTTTGGAACAGGGAGCTGGTAAAAACTTTCACCAAAATAATAGATATAATTTTCAGCAGTGCGTCCTTCTTCGTAAAAACCACTATGTGATGATAGGTTGCCACCAACTAGAAGATAACTATGTTTCATCTCAAGCATAACTTCTTCTATTTGTTCTTGGGAATAATTAGGATAATACTCTTCAAAATATCCATCTTCAATAATTGGGTCATTCCAAGTGGTGTCTACACCATACCAATTTCCATATAACTGGACATAGCTCCACATGTGTCCACCTGGTTGACCATATTCGTCATTAATTTCACCGGCACCAACAAGATTTGTTATGCCAAGTCCATCTAATAAATATTCAAGTGCATAGGAATAACCATCACAAACAGCAACACCTTCTACAAGTGCGCCATAAGCTGTATGCACATAGGGTTGAAGTAAAGTTAAATCATATTCTACATTATCAACAAGATAGTCATTTAGATATACCACCTTTTGATAGTCGTTTAAGCCTTCTGGCATATTGTTATAGATTTCTTGTCTTGCATTCTGCATTTCTGCAACAGCATTTTCTACTGCAACAGAGCTAGCAAATTCATTATCGATAAAATCGTTATCCACTGAAAAAACAATATCTGTTATTTCACTTGAAAACACAGAAAGTGTGTAAGGTTCAATTACCATTTCGTCAAACGAAAGCCAAAAAAATTCTGGATTATCAAATATAAGGCAAGATAATGCCCCTGACGTTGCTTCAGTGATATAATCTGTAACTTCATTAAGCTCGCTTGTTGTCCAACCGCTTTCACTTAGTGAAATAGACTTTGCACCAGCCTGCAATAAATCTATGTTTTCATAAAATGAGTTGTAGATTTTTACTGTGAAATAGTTAAGTCTGTTGCCCTCCTGATTATTTGCAAGATAATCTATATAATCATCAACATCACCTATTTCTGCTTCAGCATCATAATTATAGGTTGGGCGCTGTGCCGGGTTTTGAGGAGTATCGACCAATCTATTTATAAAAATAAAGGCAATAACACCTATAATAATCACCAATAATAATATAATTGGCATCACATAACTTCTTGCTTTTTGTTCATTCATGATATTATTTTACTACAAACTCCTTTTATTTCAAAACTTTTAGAAATAGTATATTTAATTATTTTTATTTTATTATATTTTTTTACCCATTAAGTTTATTTTTTATTATTAAGGTAGTGTTATTTTTTTTAACATCATTTTTTTATTTTCTTTAATCATTAATAACTAAACATGAAAAACATCTATCTTTAAAATAGCAAAAACTTTTTTAGTTGGTTTTATGCATAAATCTTAAATATGTTTGGCAATAATGGCTTCGAGTATGAATTTTTATAAAATTTATTGATTATTTACCTTATATAAATATTAATTTTTTATATAAGAAACACATTTTTGTGATTTTTTAAATAGTATGTTAATGGAGGTTAAAATGAGCAAAAACGATGAAACTACCTGCCATTCAATGGTTATTGATGTGAACGATACCGTTTCTCACAGCATTTCATTTGATAGATGCGAAAACAACAAAAGCGTTGTGCTTGAACCTCAGGAATTATCAAGTGTAGGCAGATACCTCACCCTTAGAACAACAATTAGAAATGTTTGCCCTAACAAACAAGTTGCACTTGGTATTAAATTATATGAAACAACAGGTGGCGGAAGAGTTATTAAAGGGCACAAAGAATATGCTTTTGCACACAACAATGAATGTTGTCGTGACATAACTCTTAAAAATATTCACTTTGTTTTACCTGAAGAAATAGCTGAAACAGACGATAAATCAAATATATGCAGTCAAAGAACATTTGATATTGAAACAACGTCTCACTATATTGACCTTGATAGCATAGACTAAAAATAACTGCCTTTAAGGCAGCTATTACATAAAATAATTAAAAATAATATAATTTTTATAAAATATTGTTTGCAATTATGCACCTAATATATAAAAACCATTATATTTTTCTATATCGGGTTTAAGCCATTCAAGCAACACTTCTCTGTCTGGCAATTTTTTATTTTCTTTGACTTTTTCATAAATTTGCTTTGTTTGCTCTAAAGTGTAATAATTCATACCAAAGCAATCAAAACCTATTTCTCCATTAGGCAGATAAGCACAATTCAAAATATCGAAGTAAGATTTGAGAAATATTTCATCATCATAATATCCAACTTCCACATATAATGAGTCATCAGCCCAATATTTTATATTTTTAAATTTAAAAAGTTTTTTTTATTGGTAAAAACTTTTCGCAATACTGAAATTCCATAAATGGGCCATACTTTATACCCTTTTTAAATATATTTTTATGGAGATTGTTTAATTGAACAGTTACGTCCCAATCTTTTTGCTTTCGTCAGCCCAATTAAAGCCATTTATCACCCACGTGGCTCTATAGTCTTCAAAACTTATATCATAGTCATCTAAGTCATATTCAAAACCACAACATGGACAAGTTTCAAAAGATGGTTCACCCTTTTCATCATAAGGCGGAGCCCCAAGCTCATCATAGCCACAAATTGGACAAATATATTTTTGCTTATTCATAGTTTATGCCTTTATAAATTCAAATTAGAAATACTATCTTGATTGTTGGATTTTTATATAATTTTATAAATTATATTAAAGTCGTCCAACATTAATTATTTTAAAGTCGTCCAACATTTGGTTGAAGAGCGGAGTAAACTTTATTTTTTAATTTACCCTGTCGGATAATCGTCCAACATCTGGTTGGAGAGTGGAGATAAACTCTATTTTTTAGTTTGCTCTGTCGGACAATGATGCAAACTAAGTTTGCTGGTGC
>CALVPQ010000034.1 GCA_944351415.1 uncultured Clostridia bacterium
GTGGGCCTTCAGGGACTCGAACCCCGGACCGACCGGTTATGAGCCGGTTGCTCTAACCAACTGAGCTAAAGGCCCAATTACAAACTCTCAATACTTTAGTATTAAGTGGTCGGGGTGGAGAGGCTCGAACTCCCGACCTCATGGTCCCAAACCACGCGCGCTACCAACTGCGCTACACCCCGGTCAATAAGTTTGCAAAGATATTTTAATATAAAACAAATCTTATGTCAAGAAAAAATGCAAAAATTTTTAAATTTTTTTTAAAGATTTTTCATAGTTAAATTTTTTAGTTATAATAATGCATTTTATAAAATATTATGCCGACAATTAAAATTTGTGAATGAATAAGGTTTAATTAAATTTATTCTAATTCCAATTTTTCACAATTAAAACTATTTTTATCTAAAAATTCATTAAGACTGATATTCAATCCTCTTGCAAGCAAAATAATAGTTTTGAGAGTAATGTTTGATGTTTTTCTTTGCATAATACTTTTTAAAGTAGTGAATGGAACTCCGCTTAGCTGTGCAAGTTTATATTGTGTTAAATTTTGCTCATTCATGTATTTATACAATCTTTCAACAATTGCATCATTTATAGTTTTCATAGTCCACCAAATACAAGAAAATATATAATAGTAAATTATTTTTATATTTTACTATATATATATGATTGAAAACTAGGACGAAATATAATTCTTTTAGTTGACGTAAATTCAAATAATTTGTATAATAAGACTATAAATCGTCCTATTTTGTCTTATTAGAAATTAAATATTAATAATGTTCAATTTATTGAAAGGAAAAAATTTATGTCATTAAAAGTAAAATTAATCTCGTGTATATCACTGTTTATGCTTATGATAGGGGTTTTAATCATAGGTGTGTTTGCAGCTACACAGCAACAACTTACGATGCAGGGTAGTGTAAGCTTTAACGTTCCTGATAAAAGCTTGTATGTGAAAGATGTAAGAATAAAACAAGATATGGCATCAGAACCTAAAAGTATAGATAGTTTTATACCAGGTTACATAAATGGAGATTTTAGCTTAGACCTTACAGGCATAACCGATATCAACACTTACGGCTCATTCTCACTATACTTTGACATAATCAACACAACAGACATACAGTGGACAATAACAGATGTAAAACTCCCAGATGCTCTTATAAAAGCAGGTGTAACAGAAAAATATAGCGGAGTCATACCAACAAACAATTTGACAGACACGGATAGTGATGGCTTTAAGAATTTTGACTCGTCAAAAGAAGTTGATGGCTCACTAATCTTAACCATCATCGCACCAAACTCAAATGTAGTAGACCTTGAAGGAATAGTAATTACAATAGACAAATCTATTTCTGTAAACACTGCGGCAGCTTATGTAAATACTGTAACTATAGCAAATGGTGATTCACAAAATACAATAAGTGCATATAATGGTGAAAAACAACCAACAGATACACTAGACTTATCAGCAATAGAATTTGCAACAGGTGAAACAACTGTTACTATCTCAATGATAACATTAAATACTCAATATTATATCAAAAATATAGTAAGCTATAACTCAGGAGCAGTTGACTTTAACACTACGGGTACAGATGGAACACTCTTTGTGCACTCAACAAGTTTGTATCTTCCACAAAACTCAAGCGGAGAGATTACAGGTGGGGAAAGGAAAGAACTTACAATCTATATAAATAACAACACAGACTCTCCAACCACAATCCCAGGACTTCAAGTAAGTTTTGAAGAGAAAACATCACTGCTTCAAGCAGACACAACAAACAACTATTGGTATGTTGAAATGGGAACAGTCATGGGACAGACACAGAACGAATATATCCGCTGGAAATATATAGCATCAGTTGACGATAGTAGTGGAAGTGATGTAGCAGAGAAAGCTACTACATTTAATATAGACGAGCCACCAACAGGAGAAGGATATTTTATCTTAGAGAGCAATGTTTTGACAGCCATAGGTAGAGACGGAAAAGATAACATGATAATAGTGTCATTTAATAATGAATATAGTGCAGGATATCATCAGCAACATGGCTGGGAAAATGTGCAAGCAGATGATTATGCAACAAGCAATGTTCGAAAATATATCAATGGAGTTAATTCTTATGATACAGCGGTCTCAAGTTCTACAGAAAGTGATGACATATTATATGAACCTAATATAAGTGGTAGATACTCAAATATGTATGATGACTTAAATATAGACATAGTAAATGATATGATTTATAATCAAATAGTCACAAGAACTTTAGGAGATTTATATTCAAAAAACTATAGTAATAGTGCTGGAGTAGATTCAGATGGAAATGGTATAACATTTCCCGATTTTAGTGGGGCAGATGCAGACTATCAATATCAAGAGACTGATAAAGATGCGTTCTGGTTACTATCATCTTCTGAAATATATAATCTTATAGGAAGTCCAGGCGAAGATAGGGTATGGCCAGCAGGTTCAGACAATACTTATTGGCTTCGTTCACCTCTTTCAATTAATGCTTTTGGAACGACTTTTGTTTATACTGGCGGTTCTGGAAATACTTTTAGGAGAGTCGAACTTAATATTTCGGCACGTGCAGCTTTCAAATTTGCGATTTAAGTAATAAATTAATCGAGTAAATTTAATTTAATAAATCAAAAAACACTCACAAAATAGGGGAAACCCAAAATGTGAGTGTTTTTTGTTGCCTTTAACTTTATTTCTTTAGCAA
The DNA here is from genome assembly GCA_944351415.1 of uncultured Clostridia bacterium. Taxonomy (GTDB): domain Bacteria; phylum Bacillota; class Clostridia; order Christensenellales; family UBA1242; genus Caccovivens. Next base: position 2,736 of record CALVPQ010000034.1, read on the forward strand.
CTAAAAAGCACTTTAAAAAAGTAACTAATAAAATTTGTCAACAATCTTTTTTATTCGCTAAAAGCTCCAATTATTTGCATTTATCTATATGTTATTATACTTGCAATAAGGGGGTGGAGTTATGCACATAAAAAGCAAAGTATACAATAAAACACTTTACGTTTTGTTATGTGGTGAATTAGACGAACATTCTGCAACACATACCAGATTAACACTTGATAAATTATTTTCAGGAAGTGATTTTGAACAAATAATAATTGATTTATCAGAACTCGATTTTATGGACAGCACTGGAATAGGAGTTTTAATAGGTCGTTATAAAAGAATGAAAAATAGGCATATACCAATATTTATTTGCAATCCATCAAAACATGCCGAAAAGATTTTTAAAATGACAGGGCTATATGAAATTATGCCTAAGATAGTATAAAGGAGAATTATTAATGAAAGGTTCAAATTTTATGGAAGTAACATTTAAAGCAATTTCAATAAACGAAAGTTTTGCTCGTTTATGCGTTGCTGGCTTTTGTGTGCAATTAAATCCATCAATAGATGAAATTAATGATATAAAAACGGCTGTTTCAGAAGCTGTTACCAATTGTGTTGTGCATGCCTATCCAAAACATAACGGAGTTATAAATCTTCGCTGTGAAATTGAGGGTGAATATATAAAAATTATTGTGAAAGACCAAGGTATAGGTATCAAAGATATAGAAAAGGCAAGAGAGCCATTTTACACAACGAAACCGAGTGAAGAACGTAGTGGCATGGGTTTCTCTGTAATGGAGAGCTTTATGGATAAAGTTGAAGTTGAACATAATGAAGGTAGAGGGTTAGTTGTAACTATGTATAAGCAAATTATGTCCAATACATTGCAGGTGAGTAATGCTTCTTGATAATGAGCAAGTTTTACAACTTGTTAAACTTGCCCAAAGTGGAGACCAAGATGCAAAAGAAAAACTTATTAAAGAAAACTCGCCACTAATAAAAAGTGTTATAAAACGTTTTAAAGACAAAGGGCTAGAATATGATGATTTATATCAAATAGGCTGCATCGGCTTTTTAAAAGCTATCAAAAATTTTAATCCAGAATATAATGTAAAATTCTCAACTTATGTTGTGCCTTTGGTAATAGGTGAAGTAAAAAGATTTATGCGTGATGATGGGGCAATAAAGGTATCACGTGCATTAAAAACTTTAAATTTACAAATCAATAAATATATAGAGATTTTTTATGAAGAAGAGCAACGAAAACCAAGTATTGAAGAACTTGCAAAACATTTTAAAGTGGAAGAACAAGATATAATAATGGCTATGGATTCGGCTAAAATGCCACTATCAATTTATGCCCCAATAGAAGATGACGAAGATTCAGCTTGTATGATTGACCGAATAGAGCAACAAGAAGATTATAATAATAAACTTGTAGACAATATTGCCTTAAAAGAAGTTGTAAAACAACTTGAACCAAGAGAGCGAAAGATAATTTTGCTTAGATATTATTATGATAAAACTCAAAGTGAAATTGCAAAGACTCTTAACATTTCTCAAGTCCAAGTGTCTCGTTTAGAAAATAAGATTTTAAATAATCTAAAAAATAAATTAACTTCATAATACTGTATATAGTATTTTTTATGCTTGCATACTAGCTATATACAAAAAACATGACATAAAATGTCATGTTTTTTATGAAAACTGAACCTCTTCTACTTTACCTATTTTTTCCTTAATATGATTTGCTTTATTGTTAAGTTTTTTAGTTCCATCTTTTATGAAAGTTGCCATTATATTATTGGTATTTTCAATTTTGATGGGGACAGTTTTTTGTTTTTCTTTATTAGAATTTAATGAATCATTATTTGAAACATTTTTACTTTCTATGCTTTGATTATAAATTACATCTTTTTCTGCTTTTTCAACAGGTTTAATCTTATTATTAATTTCCTTATCTTCGTTGTCTAACTTTTTTGGCATATAGTGCAAAACAGAGTTATCAGTGTTTTTATCTTGAATATTTTTTTTGATTTGCTCAGCCTGCTCACTTTCGTTATTTTTTGCTGTTTTTTGCTTTACATTTCTTACTATATGTTTTATTTTAGGAGTTTCATCTTGAACTGAATCATCATTTTCATTATTGGCACTTTCAATATTAATATTTTTTTGTTCATTAACTTGCTTTTTTGTTGTATTGGTTATACCTGATTCAGTATTCCCTTCATTCATGTTTGTTGCACTTAATGTATATTGTTCTGGACTCATTCTATACGTGTCGATATTTCTATTTAAAGGGTAGTAAGTATCTGTGTTTCTATTTGGATTAAATCCATGTCTAAAGAATCTATAATTAGGATTATAATAGCTATTGTAGCCATTATAATAAGGATTATAGTATGGATTATTATAGTAATTATATTGATAAGCATATCCGTTATTTGCAAGTCTTTGCTCTTCTTGTCCACCATTCTGATTGCTTGCATTTTCTAGATTTTGGCTTGAATTGTTATTTGAATTAAGAATATTTTCATTTAATCTATTCTTGTTATAGGTATCAATATTCTTTGTAAGTCCTTTGCCAGTATCGTTATTGGTTGATGAATTATTTGTATCTAATTTATTGTTTTGTTCTTTTGTATTTATATTATAATCAACACTGCTATTTTGTCTGTTATAATGATAGGGAGTATAATATTGATTATTATAATTGTTATAATTATTATAATTTGGATATTGATAATTATTTGTGTTTAATTCATTTTCATTTATATCACTCTCTGTATTTTGCTCGCAATCCTGCGAGTTTATAATGTTGTTTTCGCATAATATATTAGCCACTTCATTCATAGTATTTAAAAGATTATTTAGGTAAGCCTTTCTTTCGTTCATAATATTGCTAAGAGCTTGATAAGAACTAGATATTTGTTCTGGAACAGTCTTAGATTGATTTTTAATTTTCTTTACATAGCTTTTAACAGTGCTTTTAGAGTCGTTTAAATAAGAAGTATATTTACTTAAATCGCTAGTTAAAGTTTTTAATGCATTAATATCACTTTTAGCAAGCTTATAATTTGTGTTTTGATTTGATTTTAAATAACTACTTAAGGATAGAATCTCATCTTTAAGGTATCTTTCTTCAAGCATGTCATTATATGCTTTATTTGCAAGGTAATTCAAATTGCTAGTTGTATTATTACTGCTAGAATTTGATATTTCGCTAGTCTCGTCATTTACCGAAGCAACAACGACATTATCAACACGTTCAAGTTGAGCATTTAAGTTTTTAACAGATTGATTTGCAGTATTAGTGGAGCAACCAGTCATTCCAAGTGCCAACACAATACCAACTGATGCTAATAATATTTTTTTCATAAATCCTCCTTGAGTTTATATATCTTGTGCAATAAATTTATTTTTATTCAATGTTTAAGAAATGGTAATAATGGGTATAAATTTTTAGGAGAAGTTTATGGATAAATACATGGATATTAAGAAAAGGAATGAAGCTTATAATAAATACGTCAAAGCAAAAATACCTAAAACAAAGCCATGGCCAAGCCTTTTTAATTCTTTCTTGGTTGGTGGAATTATATGTTGTCTAGGACAGGGAATTAATGATTTAATATTATTATGGTTTCCTAATATGGCAGAACAAACCGCATGGGCATACACGCTTATTGTGCTTATTTTCATAGCTTCATTTTTAACAGGAATAGGTGTTTATGATAAAATAGGAAAATTTGCAGGGGGTGGCTCTATAGTTCCGATAACTGGTTTTTCTAATTCAATAACTTCGCCAGCACTTGAATTTAAGCACGAAGGTGTGATTTATGGTATTTGTGTGAAAATGTTTACTATTGCTGGGCCTGTAATTGTAAGTGGTGTAGTGGCAAGTTTTATTGTAGGTATAATTTACTTATTTATATAGTGTTGCATAATAGATAGTTATAAAAAGTTAATTAAATGCATTTTTGTTTATAATAAAAATTGATAAAGAGGGAATATGTATACAAATCAAACAGTAATATTTAAAAACAAGCCGGTTATAATAGGAAGCTACTCCATAGTTGGTCCTAAGGAAGGTAAGGGGAATTTTGGACCTTATTTTAGCTATGTAATGAAAGACGATACTTTTGGCGAAAAGTCTTATGAAAAAGCAGAGATGAAAATGGAAAAAACCGCAATAATAGGTGCTATTGAAGATGCAAAAATCAAGGCTAGTGACGTCAACTTATTACTGGCTGGAGACCTGTTGAATCAAATTATTTCATCGTCTTATGCCGCGAGAGATTTTGATTTTGCATTTTTAGGATTATTTGGTGCTTGTTCAACTATGGCAGAGAGTATGGCGGTTGCAGCATCTATAATTGATGGAAGAGAATTTGATACAATTGTATGTTCCACAGGTTCACATTTTTCAACAGCAGAAAGGCAATTTAGATTTCCACTAGAACTTGGCAATCAGCGTCCTCCAACATCACAATGGACTGTCACAGGGGCTGGTGCTTGTGTTATATCAAGTCATGGTAAAGGTCCTAAAATAACCATGGCAACATTTGGTAAAGTTATAGATTATGGGATAAATGATGTGAATGATATGGGTGCGGCAATGGCACCTGC
>CALVPQ010000035.1 GCA_944351415.1 uncultured Clostridia bacterium
GCAAGCCAACAACTAACACTTAATGGCAGTATAAACTTCAATATTCAAGATAGAAGCTTGTATGTGAAAGATGTAAGGATAAAACATGATATGAGTGACTCTCAGCCACAAAGCATAGACGCTTTCACTCCAGGCTATATAAATCAAGGTTTTGCTTTAGATTTAAAAGAGATAAGCCAGACCAACACTTACGGCTCATTCACACTTTATTTTGATGTTATAAACACAACAGAATTGATGTGGGAGATAAAAAACGTAACCCTTCCAACCACCTTAGAAGAACAAGGAGTTTTTGTAAGTGGCTTTGGCGGACGTGTTGAAGTGAACGATTTAACCGACACCAATGATGATGGTTATAAAGAAATCACCAATATAACAACCGCTCCTTATAGCACCTTAACTATTTCAATTTCAAACCCTAATGCCAGTGCAGAAAATCCACTTTTGTTAGATGGAATATCAATAACAATAGATGAGATTGAACCAGACATCACAGCAGTTTCAACCAATCAAGCATTAGGAGAAACACAAGGGGTGTATGCCTCTATTGGCGATGAAGTAACTTTAACTGCAGAATTCACAGGCACTACAGATGCAGATTTCTTGGGCTGGAAAACAAGTGCAGATACAACAGAATATATCTCAACACTTCCAAACTATACATTCACTTTAGAAGAAACTTCTCCAACAACATATTATGCAGTATTCACAGAGCCAAACTCATACTTAACCTATAATTATAATGTTTCAGCAACAAATGAAACAGCTACAGGCGAAGCACAACTTGCAAGCTGCTCGTCAGATGCTATTGATATAACAGTTCCATCAGCGATTTATAGAACAGATGAAATTCCAATGGAATACACAGTCACATCTATGTATGATTCAAGTTCTTCTAGTAGTGGCATATTTTATCAAACTCGTTCAACTCTTCAAAGTGTTTCACTTCCAGAAACTTTAACAAATATAGGTCGTTATGCTTTCCGGTTATGTAGCGGACTTACAAGTATAACAATCCCAGAAGAAGTAATAAGTATTGGTGACAGAGCTTTCCAAGGTTGCAGCGGACTTACAAGTTTAATAATTCCATCAAGTGTAACAAGCATTGGCCCTCAAGCTTTCCGTGATTGCAGCGGACTAGAAAGTATAACAGTGGAAGCAGGGAATAGTGTATATCATAGTTCAGGGAATTGTTTGATAGAAACAGATAGTAAAACTCTTATCGCAGGGTGTAAAAATTTAGTTATACCAACAGATGGAAGTGTAACAAGTATTGGTTCTTATGCTTTTTCTGGTGCTAGTGGACTTACAAATATAACAATTCCATCAAGTGTAACAAGTATTGGTGCTTATGCTTTCAATAATTGCAGTGGACTTACAGGAGATTTAGTAATTCCAGAAGATGTAATAAGTATAGGTCAAGGTGCTTTTTCTGATTGTAGTAGCCTTACAAGTATAACAATTCCAGAAGGAGTAACAAGTATAGGTTCTAATACTTTCCGTTTTTGCAGCAATCTTACAAATATAACAATTCCAGAAGGAGTAACAAGTATAGGTGATTCTGCTTTTGAATATTGCAGTGGACTTACAAATATAACAATTCCATCAAGTGTAACAAGTATTGGTTCTTATGCTTTTGATGGTTGCAACGGACTTACAAGCATAACAATAAATAGAACAACTCCGCCAACACTTGGTAGCGGTGTATTTAGTTATACAAATAATGCACCTATATATGTTCCAGCAGAAGCGGTTGAAACTTATAAAGCAGCCAGTGGTTGGTCAGCGTATTCAAGTAGAATTTCTGCTATACCTACAACTTAAAATAAAAAACTCTTATGTTCTTCATAAGAGTTTTTTTAATATTCAAAGCCTTTATATTTGTCATAAAAGGCTTTGTTTTTTTGTATATTAAGTTTAAAGGGGGGCAAGTGGAGATATTTATTCTATGTCTGCTTGGGCTTGTGCAGGGGCTTTGTGAATTTTTGCCAATCTCATCAAGCGGACATCTTGTGCTTTTATCACAACTATTCGGTGTTGAAGACTCACTTTTTGTAAGTATAGTCCTTCATGTTGCAACACTTCTTGCTGTGCTTGTTGTTTTCCGTAAGGACATATTATTTATGCTTAAACACCCACTTTCTCCCCAAAGCATGGATATTATTATAGCCACTACTCCAACTTGCATAATCGTTTTAATTTTAATGCCTATTGTTGATGCCTCGTTTGGTGGTGGCTATCTTGCCTTTTCATTTATAGTAAGTGCCTGTCTTTTGCTTTCCTCCCAAAATTTTATTAAAAAAAAGGCTTTTCAAGGCACATTTACCTATAAAAATGCACTTATTATGGGTATTGCGCAGGGGCTTGCAGTTTTTCCAGGGATTTCACGTTCAGGAACAACTTTATGTGCGGGGCTTTTGAGCGGTGGAGAGAGAAAACAGTGTGCAGAATTTTCTTTTTTAATGAGTGTGCCTATTATTATTCTTTCAATGTTAATGGAGCTTATAAAAATATTCTTAGGTGGTCAAACGGTAGTTGTAGAGCCGATTGGTATGATTCTAAGCTTTCTTATTGCTTTTTTTGTTGGTATTATCTCAATCAAGGTTATGCTAAAACTCACAGAAAGAGCAAACTTCAAGTGGTTTAGTCTATATCTTTTTGCCCTTGCTGTTATAACAATTTGTGTGATTTAAGCTGTGTGATGCGTGTGCAAAAAGCACACAAATTCGCTAAAATTTTAGCATCACACAGCTAGAATAGTTATCATTTTTATTTAACCTATTTTTATATAGTATTTAACTTTTATAGAGAATAGCATAATTTTGATTTTTATTTTATAAAATAAAAGGGTGAACATATTGAATGATTTTCATTTTAAAAGTATAAAGGATTGTTTAGCAAGTCTTAAAAGCTCACAAAACGGACTAAGCGAAGAAGAGGCAAAGGCTCGTGCTTCTACTATGCAGAAAACTGAAAGTAATTATAAAAAGCATGGAATAGTAAGTAAATTTTTTGAGCAATTTTTTGACCTTATGATAATAATTTTATTATTTGCTTCGGCAGTTTCCATAGTAATTGGTATAATAGAAAACTCGTCAAGTGAGATAATAGATGGCTGTATAATTCTTTTTATTGTGCTTATGAATGCAATTTTTGGTGTGGTTCAAGAGTATAAGGCAGAAAAGTCACTTGAAGCACTTAGTAAACTTACAGAACCTGAAACTTTTGTTAAACGAAGCGGACAACTTAGCAAGATTAATATAAACAAACTTGTGCCAGGCGATATTGTTTCATTAGAGGCAGGTGTGATAGTTCCAGCAGATTTGCGACTTATAGAGTCTTATCAGCTTCAAATAGACGAGTCATCTTTAACAGGTGAAAGCCATGCAATTTCAAAAGAAGCTGAAAGTTTGTGCTTAAGTTCAGCACCTATAGGCGAACGTAAAAACATGGCATTTAAAGGCACGGTTATAACAAATGGTCGTGGCTATGGGGTAGTTACAGCTGTTGGAGAAAACACCGAACTTGGTAAAATTGAAAAAGCAATCAAAGATAATCAAAAAGAGTTAACCCCACTGCAAAAATCTATCAAAGACGTTGGCAAAATTCTAACATATCTTGTTCTTGGTGTGGCGGTGCTTACTTTTATAATAGAAATTTGCATTAATCCTGCCAATATTATGGACGCATTTCTTACCTCTGTTGCTATTTCAGTTGCTGCAATTCCTGAAAGTATGCCTGCCGTAATCACAATTATCATGAGTTTAGGGGTTGCAAGACTTGCAAAACAAAGAGCCATAGTAAAACGTATGCATTCTGTGGAAACACTTGGTTGTTGTGACGTTATCTGTTCAGACAAAACAGGCACTATCACACAAAATAAAATGACGGTTACTTCAGTGTTTTTAAATGGAAAATTGCAAGAGAAAAAGTTTTCTTGTGATAAAACCATGCTTCCTTTTATAAAGTGTGCTCTTGCTTGCAACAATTCTTTAGTTAGCAAAGGGAAAGTTTTAGGTGACCCAACCGAAGTGGCACTTTCTGAGTTTTGTGCAAAGCAGAAATTTAGTAAAATTGATTTTGATAAAACTGCTAAGAGAATTGATGAATTGCCCTTTGATTCAAACCGCAAAATGATGAGTGTGCTTATTGACAATAATGGGCAAAAAGTTATGTATACCAAGGGTGCATTGGATTACGTTTTGAATTGTTGTGATTATATTTTGCTTGATGGGCAAATTTTACCACTTTCTGCAGAACATAGAACACAAATCTTTAGGGCAAACGACAAAATGTCAAGTGGGGCATTAAGGGTGCTTGCTCTTGCCTGCAAGAATGTGGAAGAAAACAGAGATTTTAAAGAAAATGGGCTGATATTTTTAGGACTCGCTGGTATGATAGACCCACCACGCAGAGAAATTAAAGAGGCTGTGAAAAAATGTAAACGTGCAGGAATGAAACCAGTTATGATAACAGGAGATTATAGTCAAACAGCCTTTGCAATAGCAAAAGAAATAGGGCTTGCAAGTGATTTTTCCCAGGTAATAACAGGAAGTGAGATTGCTAAGATGAGTGATGGACAGTTCAGAGAAGTAATACAATCTTATTCAGTCTTTGCGCGAGTTAGTCCTGAGGATAAGGTGCGAATAGTTGAAGCACTTAAATCAAAAGGGCATGTTGTTGCCATGACAGGTGATGGGGTGAACGATGCACCATCTCTTAAAAAATCAAATATTGGCATAGGAATGGGAATAGCAGGAACTGATGTTGCAAAAGAAGTTAGCGATATTATTATAACTGATGATAATTTTGCAACTATAGTTGTTGCTGTGGAAGAGGGAAGAAAAATTTATCAAAATATACAAAAAACAGTTAAATTTTTGTTTTCTGCTAATCTTGCAGAGCTATTTTCTCTATTTTTTGTCACACTGCTGTTTCCACAATATATTTTTCTTTTTCCAGTGCAAATACTTTTTGTCAATCTAATCACAGATTCTTTGCCAGCCATAGCACTCGGAGTTGAACGGCCAGAACGTGACCTTATGGATATGCCTCCGCGAGACCCCAAAAAGGGACTCTTCTCAGATGGTGTAGGCTGGTCAATAGTGATTTTAGGGCTATTTCAAACACTATTTGTTGTGCTTGCCTACGTGATTGGTATTCTTTGCTATAACGAAGGTATTGCAGTAACTATGTCGTTCTATACTTTAAATATAATCCAGATGTTTTATCTTGCATCAATGAGAACAAATTCTAACATTTTTAAATCAAAACCACTTCAAAATAAATTCTTCTTGCTTGCTGTTGGATTTTGCTTTTTGCTTGTTGGTTTATTCGCCTTTACACCGCTTCGCTATCTTTTATCACTGAGAACATTAAATTTAACTCAATGGCTTATTGTTTTTGGTTTTTCTTTCGTTATGCTTATAGTAAGTGAAATATATAAAGTAATAGAAAAACGGATTTTAGCAAAAAAACATAAAAAGGCAAATAGTAGATGAAAACTGTGTTTAAAGAATTTTCTATTTTTATATAAATTTTTAATTTTTGCTTGACTTAAAGCCAACTTTAAGTGCTATCATTTGCTTATAAAGGGGGTTATATGTTAGGCTATATAACAAAATTAAGTGATAAAATCAAAAGAGAACATGTTCGATTTAAAAATAGGTATGGGCTTGCTGTTGCTGGCGACCTTTATTATGATAAGAATATTGATAAAACAGCAAAGTATCCCGCCATAATTGTTGGTGCACCTTATGGTGGTGTTAAAGAACAAGGAGCTTGTGTATATGCGGAAGAGCTTGCTAAGCGTGGTTTTGTGGTTTTAACTTTTGACCAATCTTTTATGGGTGAAAGCGGTGGAGAGCCAAGAAATGTCTCATCACCTGATATATTCGTTGAAAATTTTTCAGCTTGTGTAGATTTTATAGGTATGCAAGAATTTGTTGATAGGGAGAAAATAGGTGTTATTGGAATATGTGGCTCTGGTGGCTTTTCTCTTTCAGCAGCACAAGTAGACACAAGAATCAAAGCAGTTGCAACCTGTAGTATGTATGATATGACAGTGGCAAGCAGGCTTGGAATGGATAAAAACGCGATTCAAGAAGAAAAGGAAAGATTATCAAAGCAACGTTGGATTGATTCAGAAAATGGTTATCCAGAATATATACCATCTTTTCCAGAAGAGCCAATAGATAAAGTGCCTGCTGAACTTACAGAGCCAACAGCAGAGTGGTTTAGATTCTATGCTTTAAAACGTGGGCATCACCCTTATGCACGTGGCGGTTTTACAACAACAAGTAATATGGCATTTATGAATTTTAAGCTTCTTGACTATATTGACGAAATTTCACCAAGACCAATTTTATTTATTGTTGGTGACAGGGCTCATTCAAAATTTTTCAGTGAAGATGCCTACAAAATGGCGAAGGAGCCTAAGGAACTTTATGTGGTAGAAGATGCAGAGCATATTGATTTATATGACCGCACTGACCGAATACCATTTGACAAACTTGAGAAATTTTTTAAAGAAAATTTAAGATAAAACATATAAAAATTTTTAGACAATAAAAATTATAAATATAATAGGTAAGATAAATGTTATTTTGCCTATTTTTTTTGTAAAAATAAAAAAGTGCTTGCAAAGGGTGACATAAATATGTATAATAAAGAAGTATCAAAATTATAATGATTTATTTATAAATATTTAATTCTAGCCAAAAAATTTTAAATTTTAAATAACTTTAAAAGTAATTTTTAATTAAGAATTATAGTAAGTCTTTATAAAGGTGATAAAAATATGCGGCTATGGCGGAATTGGCAGACGCGCTGGATTTAGGTTCCAGTGGGAAACCGTGCAGGTTCAACTCCTGTTA
>CALVPQ010000036.1 GCA_944351415.1 uncultured Clostridia bacterium
ACATAAATGCTGATATTGTTGAAATTAACTTCATCTTTAGTGACATAAATCTCTCCTTATTCTATTTTGCTAAAACTTGCTGTTTTTTATGCAAAAATCGACATTTTTTGCAATTTATAGTTTTATTATAACAATTTCCATAAGTTTTGTCAAAATATTAACGGCACAACAGCATTAATTTACATTTAGTTTTTATCTTTTTATTTTGATTGCTAATAAATAAAGAAAACTGTTTTTCTCTTAGATATAGATAAATAAAAATTTTGGGCTTGCTATAAATCTATTTAAAATTATAAAAGTATTAATGACTAAAATTATTAATAAAATAAAAAAAGACTTAAGTTTTAACTTAAGCCTTTATATATTTAACATAGCCATCAACTTGGTCGCTACTTGCTGAATCAACAACCCACCCACTTGGTGCTGTTGTAACTGTGATAGTATCTTTGATATATAATGTTGTGGCATTTGCTGTTAAATATCCGCAAGATGATGAATTTGTTATTCCATTTGCTATTGTCGAGCTATCTATATATATTGTTGCTAAACTGCAATTTCGGAAAGCATAAGCACTAATACTTGTTACATTTGATGGAATTATTATACTTGTAAGATTACTGCAATCTTCGAAGGCATAAATGCTTATACTTGTTAATGTGCTTGGCAAGGTTACACTTTCAAGACTGCTACAACCAGAAAAAGTAGAAGACCCAATACTCGTTACTCCTTCTGGAATTGTTACACTTGCAAGTTTACTGCAGCCATAAAAAACATAAGAATCGATACTTTGTAAAGTGCTCGGCAAAGTTACACTTTCAAGACTGCTACAATTATAGAAAGTTCTTTGTCCAATACTTGTTACTCCTTCTGGAATTATTATACTTATAAGTCCGCTGCAACTATCAAAAGCATGGTCATCAATACTTTTTAATGTGCTTGGCAAGGTTACACTTTTAAGACTGCTGCAACCATCAAAAGCAGAAGAACCAATACTTGTTACTCCTTCTGGAATTGTTATACTTGCAAGTTTACTGCAGCCATAAAAAACATAAGAATCAATACTTTGTAAAGTGCTTGGCAAAGTTACACTTTCAAGACTGCTACAATTGTAGAAAGTTCTTTGACCAATACTTGTTACTCCTTCTGGGATTATTATACTTGCAATACCGCTACAACTATCAAAAGCACGATAACCTATACTTGTTAAGGTGCTTGGCAAAGTTACACCTGTAAGGCTGCTACAATTACAAAAAACCCAATCACCGGTGCTTGTTACCCCTTCTGGAATTACCAAATTCCCTGTAAGACTGTTGCAATCACGGAATGCACTATCGCCGAAGCTTGTTATACTTGATGGAATTGTTATACTTGTAAGACCACTGCAATTATAAAAAGCATAGCTACCTATATTTGTTAAAGTCTCTGGTAGCGAAACACTTTGAAGAGTTGAACGAGTTTGATTGAATACACCTTTATTATAACCCCCATCATACATAGATGTGATTGTGTATTCCATTGGAGTTTCAGTTGTTCTATAAATTGCCGATGGAACTGTTATATCAGTAGCACCAGCTAGGCAGTTTGCAAGTTGTGCCTCGCCTGTGGCTGTGTCACTTGTTGCTGAAACATTATAATTATAAGTTAAATATGTATTTGGCTCTGTGAATACTGCATAGTATTCTGTTGGAGAGTCTTCTTTAAAAGTGAATGTGTAGTTTGGAAGTGTGGAAATATATTCTGTTGCTTGTTCGCTTGTCTTCCAGCCTAAGAAATCAGCATCTTCGCCTGTAAATTCTGCAGTTTAAGTTACTTCGTCGCCAATAAAGGCAAATACTCCTTCTGCTTTCCCTAATGTTTGATTAGTTGAAATTGCTGTGATATTTGGTTCAACTTCTTCTATTGTTATTACTATTCCATCTAAAACCAGTGGATTTTCTGCACTGGCATTAGGGTTTGAAATCGAGATGGTTAAAGTGCTGTATGTGGTGGTTGCAACGTCTGTGATTTCTTTATAGCTATCCCCGTCGGAATCAGTTAATGTGCTGTTCACCTCAACTCGTCCGCTATAGCCACTTACAAAAACTCCTTGTTCTTCTAAAATGGTTGGCAGGGTTACGTTTTTTATCTCCCACATCGATTCTGTTGTGTTTATAACATCAAAATATAATGTGAATGAGCTATAGGTGTTGGTTTCTGTTACGTTTGTTAAATCTAAGGTGTAGTTTGAGTTTAAATATCCTGGCATAAAGCCTTCCAAAGAAACAGGTTCTTCATTTAAGTCTTGTTTTATTCTTATATCTTTCACATACAAACTTCTATCTGGTATATTAAAGTTTAGACTACCTGTAAGGTTTATTGATTGTGTGGCAGCAAACACCCCCATAATAAGAATACCTAGCATAAGTGTGAATAATGCAACCGCTGATATTAATTTCAGTTTTAAACTCATCTTTTCCACCTTTCTTATATATCAACTTAATTTCACTTTTTTAGTATTTAGTATGTTTTTTATACCTTTTTTTATGCAAAAATCGACATTTTTACAATCTATATTCTTATTATAGCGATTTGCAAAAGTTCTGTCAAAATAATTAAGGGGTGAAAATAAATTAGGTATAAAAAATTTGAACTTTATTTTATTGTTCTAAAGAATACATTTAAAGTTTATTTTTAGCATATTAAAGTTTAACCTTCTGCGAAAATAAAAAAATTGCTTATTTAATTGCACTAATAAAAGCTAAGATAAGCCCACACTTACACAAAAATATAAAAACATTTATTTAAAAAGACAGTCAAAGAATGGCTGTCTAAATTAATTAAAATAAATAAAATGTGCTTAAATATATTATATTTCACTTAAAAAGGTAAAAAAAAGTGAATATTTTGTTGTTTTTAACTAATTTTGTTTTATATTTGAAAACTTTAGTTTTTTAAATTTTATCACTTTCACATCTTCACCCTTAGATTGACGCAATATATTCAAACAAATTCCAACACCTGCCATAAATACCATAACAGATGTTCCACCACTTGAAATAAAAGGAAGTGGCAATCCTGTTGGAGGAATTGAGCCTGTGACCACTGCAATATTGAGAAGGGTTTGAACGGCTATAATAAAAGCAACTCCACCTGCAAGCATTGAACCAAATCTATCTTTTGCATTCAGTGCAATCTTTATAAGTTTATAAATAAGAGTAAAAAACACTAGCATCAAAATTGTTACACCAACAAAACCAATCTCTTCACCAATTATTGACAAAATAAAATCAGATTCAGCAAAGGGCAAGAAAAGATATTTTTGACGAGAATTAAAAAGTCCAACACCAAACCAACCACCATCACCAAGTGAATACAGTGACTGAATAAGCTGAAAACCTTCCCCTTGCGGTGATGCAAAAGGGTCTATAAAAGCTAGCAGTCTTCGTAAACGATATGGCTCTAACACAATAAGAAGTGGAACACAAGCGGCAGCTGGAATTGAAAACATAAGAGTGTGTTTTTTGCTCATTCCACCAATTATAAGCATAAAAAGAGTTACAAAAGCTATACACATAGTCACACTCATAGAAGGCTCAAGCATGATAAGTAGGCACATTACCCCGCCAACTATAAGCACTGGCAAAAGCCCTTTTATTGTTTTAACCTTATCATGATTATCAGACATATAGGCGGCAGTAAAAATTACAAGGGCAAACTTTGCTATCTCTGAAGGTTGAATTGAAAAACCAAGAATAGACACCCAACGTTTAGCCCCATAACTTTCCATTCCAAGCCCTGGCACAAATACAAGCACAAGCAAGATTAAAGTTCCAACAACTATATACCATTTATACTTTTTAAGAAGGTGATAATCAAAGAAAGTAAAAAATAACATTGCCACAACACCAAGAACTACACCAAAGATTTGTTTTATAAGAAAAAAATACTTATTGCCATAATGATAATTTGCACTATAATATGATGCACTATAAACCATAATGCACCCAAAAATCACGAGTGCCATAACAAGCAAAGATATTATAACTATATCAGCTTTGCATTTCGATTTTTTCAAAGTTGCCAAACATAATCTCCTTAAATATCTCACCACGAACAGAGTATGAAGAAAATTCATCAAAACTTGCACAGGCAGGGGCTAGCAATATCTTTTGCCCAGTTTTAGCATTTGCCTTTGCATAGAAAGCAGCCTGTTTCATACTTGAAAAAAGTAAAGGTTGATAGCCATATTTTATAGCACAATCATATATTTCCTGCCCTGCTTGACCAAAACATAAGATTTCTTCAAAGTTATAATTTTGATTAAAAATCTCATCAAATTTAAAATCCTTATTCTGCCCACCAAGCAATATAACAAGTCCATTCTCCCCAAGTGAATTGATTGAAGCAAGAGTGGCAGAGATATTGGTGGCCTTAGAGTTGTCAAAAACGTCAGCACCATTAACCTGCCCAAGGTATTCAAGTCTGTGTGGTGGCGCTTTAAAATTTAAAATTGCACTTTTTATTATTGCTGGTTTAATTTTCATTTTAATTGCAACAGACACTGCAGCTAGCACATTTTCAAGATTTTTCTCTCCAAAAAGTGGTATATCATTCAGTGAAATAATTTTTGTTTTATTATGAAAAATTGCATTATTTTTCACATAAACACCTTTATTTAATATTTTTTTTGAAAAATAAAGCACTTTCTTGTTAATTATGAGCTTATTCACAATTTCATCATCATAATTCAACACTATCTTTTGAGTGCGTTTGCCTGTGAGAATTTTTCTTTTTACACGTAGATACTCATCAAAACTGCCATGTCTATCAATATGGTCAGGGGCAAGATTTAATACACAAGCAACACTTGCCGAAAAATAGTTTGAAAGCTCAAGTTGAAAATTGCTAACTTCACAGACTATAACTGAATTTTTATCAGTTTTTAGTGCTATGTTTGATATTGGCTGACCAATATTCCCACAAACAAAGGTATTCTTGCCAGCCTTTTTCATTATCTCTCCCACTAGTGACGTTGTTGTGGTCTTTCCATTTGTTCCTGTTATACCAATAACTTTCCCCTTTGAAAAGAGATAGCCAAGGTCAAGCTCGCTAATTATTGGTGTGTTGTTTGCTAAAAAATGTGTGATAAGACTATTGCCAATAACCTTTATTCCAGGACTTACAACAACAAAATCATATTTCTTTTGAAGTGGCTCTTTTTGAAAATTAAAGATATTTGAAAACCTATTTTCATCATCATAAACACTTACACATGCACCCTTTTCATGGAGCAATTTGCAGGCGGACTGCCCACTTATACCCATACCATACACAAGCACATTTTTACCTTTTAATTTTATCATAACACCCCTGTGACAAATAGATAGCCGATTAGCGTGCCAATACCGCACACCATCGTTATTACTATATATACTGCCACAATTCGATTTTCATGCACACCACTTTTTTCAAAATGATGGTGCAGAGGTGCCATTTTAAATATTCTTTTATGTGTTTTCTTATAGTAGCCAACCTGAATTATATCGGAAAGAGCTGTAAACACATACAATATGCCAACTATAGGAAGAATAAGTTCTAGTTTTGTGAACACTGCAAGTGAAGCTATTGCCCCACCCAAAGCAAGCGAGCCAGTGTCTCCCATAAATATTTTTGCTGGAAAACAATTGAAAAGAAAAAAACCAACTAAAGCCCCAAGCAATCCAAAGGCGATTATTGAATAATTATATCCACCAACCAAAAGGGCTGTTATAATGCCAAAGAACAAAAGATATGTTCCGCTCACCCCTGTTGCCAGTCCATCAAGCCCGTCCATTAAATTAACAGCATTTGTGACGGCAACATAAAAAAATATTATAAAAGGTATAATAAAAAGCCCTAAATCAAGTTGCAAACCAAAAAGGTTTAGGTCACTTCCAATCTTAAAATAAGTGAAAACTGCAATTATCAAAGCTATAGAAACTTGTCCTATAATCTTTTGATAGGGTTTTAGCCCTTCATTTTTATGTCCTTTTATCTTAATAAAATCGTCCATAAAGCCGAGAAGCCCATAGCCAAGCATAGTTAAAAGCACTAGAATTGGCATATAAACTTCACCACGAAGAAATATACTGCAAGCTAGTAACGAGGCTAAAATAAAAATCCACCCACCCATAGTTGGAGTGCCTGCTTTACCTGCATGCTTGTCCACATAATGCAAAATAGTTTGAGAAAGGTGAAATTTTTTGCATAATTTTAGTATAGGCACTCCTAAAACAACTGCAAAAAATAATCCCACCAAAAACACTAAAAAAAATTCAAGCATAAACCGCTCCTAAATATATTTATTATCTAGTTTATGCAAGTATGCCTGATTTATCAGAAAAATATAAGCAAAAACGAAATATCTAAAATATAGTTGTTATTTTTTATTGTTTGTAGAAAATTAAAAAATTTTTAATTAAACTATTAATTTAACAAAAAAAAGAGCTAAAT
>CALVPQ010000037.1 GCA_944351415.1 uncultured Clostridia bacterium
TATTTTAGTCAAAATGAGAAAGACGCTAGCAAACTTTCAAATTATTTAAGGCCTGCAGTCGATAGATTTTTAGCACTGGATAAAGTTAAACAAGAAAGTTTTAAATCAGGGTTGGCATCATTCATTAGAATATATAACTTTATAACTAATGTAGAAAAAATGTTTGATAAAGAATTGCATAAATTCAATGTATATGCAAAATTTCTTAAAATGAAATTACCAAGAGATAATGAAAAGGTAAATGTAGATGATAAAGTAATCTTGGAGTATTACAAACTTCAAAAATCTTTTGAAGGGCAAATAAAACTTGATCATTCCCCTGATAGTGTTGTTGGTATTAAAGGAGGGCTTGTTGGAAAAGAGAAGAAAAAAGATCCTTTATCAATAATTATACAAAATGTTAATGAAAAATTTGGCACGGCTTTTACTGAAACAGATAAAATATTGTTGCAACTTTGTAATGATATGGTTAATGATGAGGTATTAAAAGAATTTGGCAAGAATAATCCTATAGAAACTTTTAAATTTATGTATAATGACAAATTTGATAATTTAGTTATTGATAGAAGTGAACAAAACAACAAATTTTTTGAAAATTTGGCAAATGATAAAGATTTTAGAGATAGTATAATGCAAGCTTTACTTCCAATAGTTTTTGAGAGAATTAGAAAAAATAAATAGTTTTAGCCACAAATAGAAATGACTGAAAAATATCAAGTAAATGCAAAACTACAAATATTTATAATTAAACAATTATAATTTTGTGATTTTGAAAAAGTGTATATCGTATATATTATATATAACTACATATAATTACTTTTTGTGTAAGTATTTACTTTCAAATCAAAAGAAATTAATAATAAAGAAAAGTTTTCTTTTGTATTTTAGAGTTTAAAGACATCAAATTTGGTGTCTTTTTTCTTTTGTGTTGAAATATCTTTATAGATTTCTTAAAAAAATCATTTACTGCCTAAATTTTTTTCAAAAACATGTCCTTATATATAATAGAGGGACATCAAAAATTGAAATTTACTTTTAAGTTTAAATCCCTTTATTTTAGAGATTTTTAGGCACAAAAGTGTATTACGATTTGTATATAAGTGAGGAGGTATAAATAAAATATGTTTAAACTTTTTTGCAGAAATGTGCAAAAATCCCCTGACAATTTAAGATTTTATGTCCTTAATAATATAGAGAGGCAAAAATATTTATAAGAATTTTTGCTAAAAACAGTAAAAACCCACGATACTTTTTAAAAAACTTGTAGTTAATAATATAGAGGGAATAATTTTTTTGTATAAACTAATGAAGAAAAAGTAAAGTCTTTGAAAATTTTTAAAAACATGTCCATGTAAATATAAGGGTAAAAAATATTTTTTTTGAACAAGGCTTAATTGCTTTATTTTAGGGACTTTTCAAACTAAAAGTGCCTTACGATTTGTATATAAGTGAAGGGACATAAATGAAATATGTTTAAACTTTTTTTAAAAATTATTTCAAATGCCTTAACGATTTACCATTTTTGTTGGTTATTTATATGAGGGGATAAAAATATTTCTGAAACTTTTTGAAAAATGCTAAAAATGACCCCACGATTTAGAAAAACATGTAGTTAATAATATAGAAGGAGTAAACATCTTTGCAAATTGCAATGGTGTTTTTTCTTATACAAATTTTCCCGCTTGACTAAATGGTGGTCAAGCGACACTGCTAAAATTATTTTGAAAAAATCAAAAAACTTTTTCCGTGTGTTCAAATGGTGAACATGCGGCTTTATTAAAATGTATTTGAAAACTAAAAAACTTTTCCCGCAGGTTCAAATGGTGAACCAGCGACAATTGTAAAAGCAAATTAAAAGGAGGTGCGAAATGTAAAATTAAACTTAAAAATTCAAGAAAATCAAATAAACAAAAGGAGGAACTATGAGAGATAGCAAAATTAAGTGCCAAAACATGCTCAGATTGCGAGAAAAGCGTTTGGTTGATAAATTACAAGAGATTTACAAAAATGGACAATACGGGTCAATTAACGAGTTTTTAAACGCGTGTTTAAAACAAGTTGCCTTTAAAGAGATGAAAGAAGATGAAATTTTATCTCGACTTGACCAAATGGAAGATGTCTTAAATGCCATTTACGAGAAGGTGAAAAGATGACAGACAACATTGTTTTATTGTGTAAGTATTACAAACCAAAAAAGAAATACAAATCTAGTCAAGAAAAAGAAATTGCAAAACGAGAATTTTTAAGTTGCACAGCAAGTTATAACTATGTGAGTTATGTTGACACTGGTTCGATAGACAATACCCCAACAGATTATACAAAATATGTTGGCAATAACGAAAAATCTTGTGGAGTTTTTAGTAAAGATGGACTTTTAACAGATGAGAAAAAAAGAGAGTTAAGAGAACAATTAAGAAATACTCAAAGTTGTATATGGGATATGGTAATTTCATTTAGAAAAGAATTTGGAGAAATGTATTGCAGAGATTATGAGCAAGCTTTTAATTTTATAAAAAAAGAACTACCTAAATTTTTCACTCGTGCTGGACTGAATAAAGACAATATCATTTGGTATGCAGGACTTCATGAGAACACCGAGAACAAACATATCCATATATCATTTTTCGAGAAAGAGCCAAAGTTTTATAAAAACAATAATGAACTTGTTTTTCACTCTGGCAAAATACCTAAAAATGTTTTAATAACTAGTAAAGCAATTTTTGAAAAAGCATTAACAAACAAAACAGCTGAAATAGTTAAAACAAGAAAAGATTTAACAGATAAGTATGAAATGTTTTCAAATGCAATAACTCTAAGAAAAGGACTTAAAAAGCAACTCTTAAATTTGTATGATATGATGCCTAAATCTGGACGCATAAGTTATGATAGTGAGAATATGGAAAGTGTAAAATCTTATGTTGATGTTATCACGAATAACCTTATTAGAAGCAACAAAAATTTGCAAAAAAGTTTTTCAAGTTTTTTATATGAACTTTGCAAATTAGACAAATGGCAAAAAGAAAATTACAACCATATTCCTGATGAATACAATGTTGAAATTTATAAGCAAGACATTATGCGAAGATTAGGGAATAAGACAATTCAAACAGCATTAGAAATTGGTCATATAAGAGATAAGATTGAAAGTATAACAACTTATACAAAACGAGATAGGTATTACAAAAAACGCCAACGAAAAAGGCAATGGCAATATCTTTTTGATTGCCTTGAATACTATCATAATCAAGAGATTTATGAAATGGAAAATTTCAAGCAATTCTATAACAAGTTAGAGAGATATAGAAAACAAAAAGAGTATGAAATGTGATTTTACTATGACTCGCAGGGCTCCCGAAAATACTTGCTTGCAAGAATTTTTGGGAAAGAGGAAAAGCAAATCGTTAGAGCGAAAAAATACAAAAACTTTTGTGTTTTCGAGCGAGTCAGATTTTGCTTTGACGATATACAGGATAAGCGGAAGAAACGCTTTGAATACAAAAAAGTAACAATAAGCCTTATAAAATAAGCCTTTTTATTATGTTACATTTTTGACTCAAACCTACTTCCTTTATTTTAAGCAAGTGTGAAGCCCACTTCTTCTTCTTTTTGATTAAATCACAGTTTGAAAATTTAGAAATAGAGAGGTTAATAGAAAATTTTTATTTAGATATAGAAAGAAATTTTAGTTTGTGAGGAGGGAAAATGAACAATACAAACATTAACATAAATGACTTAATACAAAATGAAGTGAATAGAATTTCTTTGAAATATGGTAAAGATTTTTTAGACTGTGATGACTTAATCAAAATAACTGGACTTGGTAGAGATAATGTAAGAACGCTACTTAGAAGTAAAGATTTCCCAACAACAAAAGTCGGTAAAAGACAGGTTGTAAGTGTGCTCAATTTTGTTACTTGGCTAACACTTAACAATAATAAAAGCGAGGTGCAAAATGGTTAAAAGAAATCGTATAATTACAAAGACAAGACGCGCAAACAATGAAGGAAGTATTTATCAAAGAAAAGATGGGCGATGGGCAGGAACAGCAACAGTTGGATATAATAACGATGGCAAAATAATTAGAAAAACTGTCTATGGAAAAACTAGAATGGAAGTAACGAAAAAGATGACAGAACTGACAAAACGAATAGAAAGCAATAATTTTGATTATGTTGAAAATCATAACTTGTCAGAGTTGATGAATGAGTGGTTGTTTATATTTAAGAAAATTCAAGTTACGCCACGAACATTTGAAAACAATTTGACTAAATTCAAAAAATATATTGAACCTAGAATTGGTAATATGAAATTGCAAGAAATTTCATCTTTAACTATTCAAAAAATGTTAAATGAAATGTTAGAAGAAAATTTGAGTCTGGACTATGTTAAGAAAACTAAATTCTTGCTCAGACAATTTTTTGAATATGCCGTTGATAATCAATTTTTGCTAGCAAATCCAATTCAAAAAGTTAAAGTTAAAAGTAAAGAAAGGAAAATTTACGATAGCGAAAATAAGTATAAAGCAATTCCGCAAGAGATTAGGGAAAAGTTTATAGATTGTCTAAATAATCATAAATTTTTAAAGCCGCTTTGCTTTGTTATGATGTTTGCAGGACTTCGCACTGGTGAAGCGTTGGCACTCACTTGGGAGAATATTGATTTTAACAAAAAAACTATTAGTATTGAAAAAGCAATTACTACTATTCCTAAATTTGACAAAAATGGTAAAATAACAGAGCGTGTAACTGTTATCGGTGATACAAAAACAAGTTGTTCGGTAAGAACTGTCCCTATGCCAGATATACTAATTTCTACACTTAAAGATTATAAAATTGAACAAGAAGTAAATGGCGATTTGCACAACACAAATTTAACAAGTAAAAATTCATTAGTTTTTGCAAATAATGATGGAAGTATTAGAACATACGGCGGGACCAAAAAAATATTTTATAGATTTTTAGAAAAATATGGACTTGATAAATATGGAATACATTTCCATACTTTAAGGCACACATATTCTAATATTCTTTTTGAGGCTGATCAAAATCCGAAGGTTATCCAAGCACTACTTGGACACAAATCAGTCAAAACAACAATTACAACATATAATTCAGTTGATAAAAGTTATTTTCAAAAAGCAACTGATGTTATTAACAATCAATACAATAATAAAAATACAGATAAAAATAATGACATAAAACAAGAAATAGGAGAAGATGAACTAGAAGAATATTTACAATGGAAAAAGGAAAGAGAAAAGAAAAAGAGACAAAAAGATTTTGAAATGTAATTTGACAGCAATTGACAGCAGTTGACAGCAAATATGGCAGTTTTAGGCAGTTTTAGAGAGTTTTTTGACAAAATTCGACAAAATAAGAAAATTTGAAAAATTTAATAAATTTTATTAAAAATAGAAAAAATAAAAATCGCTATATCCCTTATAGATAAAGGTTTATAGCGATTTTTTATATAAAAAAATGAGAGCAAATTTTGCTCTCAAATTTGGTAGAGATGAGTGGACTCGAACCACCGACCCCCACCTTATCAGGGTGGTGCTCTAACCGACTGAGCTACATCTCTAT
>CALVPQ010000038.1 GCA_944351415.1 uncultured Clostridia bacterium
TTAACATCTTTGTCACAGGCAGAGCCAAATAAACATGGTTCATTCACATTATACTTTGATATAATAAATGCAACAAATATGCAATGGGCAATAGAGAGAGTAACCTTATCAGAAACATTAATAAGCGAAGGTGTCACCGAAAGCCATAGCGGAATAATAGAAGTAAACGAGCTAGCCGAAACTGACAGCGAAGGCTTTAAGGTATTTGACGTGGCAACTGCTCCTTATGACACACTATCTTTAACAATCACAGCTCCACGAGCCAGCACAACCAACCCACTAGACCTTTCAGATATAACTATAACAATAAATGAATACATACCACCAGAAATCACTGATTTCACTTTTGTAAGAACATCAGACAACACTGGTGCCGTGGCTTCTTACACAGGCACAGAGACAGAAGTTGAAATTCCAGAAACTTTTTCAGTTATAACAGAAGAATTAGAAACACCTGGATATACTGAATACTTTGCAAATATTACTGAATATAATACAAATCTTGAAAATTCATATAGTCAGGCTATATTATCTGCAGGTTTTTATAGTGTATCAATTGATGGAACTGAGTCCACACCTATCAAAGACGGCTCTTCATTTTTAGCATCAATAACAAAGCAACATTTTCCAATGACAATTGAATTTACTGACTATACCATAACTTATGAAGATTCTCAAAATTATCTAACATATTTATATGCCATCATAAGACCAATCTATGAAATAATGGGTGGAAGAGTAGAAACTGCTACGATAGAATTAGGCACTGGCGAAGTATATAATGTTAATGATGCAAATATGATGGAAATTGGAGAAGAGTTGATTCCCCGAAGCTATAGCGAAACTGACTTTCCAATAGAAATTAGTTATCCAAACACAAGAAATATTTATGTTGAGGGTGATGATTATCAAGTAACAAGTATCGGTGATTTTGCTTTTGAAGGTTGCAGCGGACTTACAAGTATAACCATTCCAAAAGGAGTAACAAGTATAGGTGGTGCTGCTTTCCGTTATTGCAGCGGACTTACAAAAGTGGATTATTTAGGAACATTAGTCGATTGGTGTGCGATAAACTTTAGTGATTCTGATTCTAACCCAACTCATCAGGCGGAAGTATTATATATACAAGGAGAGAAACTTATATCATTAACAATTCCAGAAGGAGTAACAAGCATCGGTTCTGATGCTTTCAGTGGTTGCAGCAGACTTGAAAGTATAAACTTACCAAGCACTTTAACAAGTATTGGTTATTATGCTTTTGCTGATTGCAGTGGACTTACAAATATAACAATTCCATCAAGTGTAACAAGTATTGGTAATTTTGCTTTTTATAATTGCAGCGGACTTACAAATGTGAGTTTGTCAAGCACTTTAACAAGTATTGGTCAATATGCATTTGAAAATTGCAGTAGCCTTGCAGACGTAACAATTCCATCAAGTGTAACAAATATTGGTTTAGATGCTTTTTATAATTGCACTAACTTAGCAACAGTATATATAGATAGTTCTGATATTGTAAATGAAATTATAAATTCATCTTCTTACGGATATTTAACACAATATGCCACAACGTTGTATATCAAAGATACGATTACAGTTACAACAGCACCAAGTGGCTGGACGCAAGACCCTAATGGCAGTGACCAGGCAGGATATAATAAATATATTAAAAACTAGAAGACACAAAAATTTGTGTCTTTTTTTATTGTTTTTTATAAAAAGTAAGTTTTTTAAAAACATTTATATAATAGAGAACTTTAAATAAAATATATTTATACAAAAAAAAGAACTTTAAGATAAAAAGTTCTCTTTTTTGTTAAATAAAAAACCACCATGTTCACTGGTGGATTTTTATTCTAGTCTTCATTTTTTGGGAAAACAATAACATAACGATGTGGTTCCGTGCCTTTTGATAAAGTTGTCACACGATTGTCATCTTGAAGTGCGGTGTGGATTATACGGCGGTCACTTGGGTTCATCGGTTGAAGTCTGATATATTTACCACTCTTTACAACCTTTGCTGCTGTGCGTTTTGCAAGTGCAGTAAGAGATTCAGCTCTTCGCTCTTTAAATCCACCAATATCAAGAAGAATTTTTTTGCTTTGCTTTCCACTAAGGGCGCTAACAAGTCTGCTAATAGCATAGAAACAATCTCCATGATGGCCAATCATGTCACCAAGGTCATCACCTTCAACGTTAATATGGATATACTTTTCATCTTCGGTGCGAGAGATAGTAACATCTTTTCCAGCAACTTCAAACAATCCTTTCAAAAATTCATAAGGTTCAACAACTTTCTCAGGCTTTGTTTCTTGGTTTTCTTCCACCGCAACAAGTTCTGTTTCCTTATTTTCTACAGGTGTTTGTTCTTCTTTAGCTGTACCTTGAACATTTCTTTCTTCAACTTTTTTTTCTTTTAAAGTTTCTTTTTCCTCTTCTTCTGCTCGTTTGTATTTCTTTTCATATTTTTCGCGAGCATCTTCTGATATAGTAACTAAGACCTTTGCATTTTTAAACCAACCGCCTTCGCTTATGATTTTTATATCAACATCTTCACGTGTGGCTTTAAGTTCTAAAAGTGCATTTTCAATAGCTTTTTCTATATTTTTTCCTATTCCTTCTGCTGAAAACATATTTCCTCCATTATAAATTAAAATTTTCTTGAATAATCTACTGTTTGAACATCATCTTTTTTCTTTCTATTGGTAAGTTTATCAACGATTAAGAGTTGCAAAGGTAATATAATTGTTGACACAACTTGTCCGGTAAGCATATAGATTGCAAATACGCTGTTATAGAATAAAGCGAATATTCCTAGCATAACAGGAATAATGATTTGCAACCATTTTGCCGCACCTTGTTGTTTAACTGGCTCTTTGCCTTCCTTTTTACTCTTACGTTTTGTATATAGATTATTAAGAAGAATGCTAAGCGTTGAAACAAGAACACATAGAATAGGCAAAATATAATAGCCATTAACTCTTCCACGAGCATCTTGCAAGTCAAGCATAAATGAGTTATAAATAATATCTTCACCACTTTCAATATTTTCTGAACCTATTTGTGCAACCAAATTATCATAGCTTATAATAGATTGAACAGTAGGGGAATCTGCAAGCCAATAGTTTTCAATCCATAAGAAACTATCTTTATTTTCTTCATAATTTTCAATCACAAAATTCATACTAACTTCTTGAACTGCGGTTGAAAGATATAAATCTTGCACAACAAGGTTGCCTTCTTCATCTAATAAGGCATTACCTTCTTCATCAAGTTGTTGATAGTTTTCAATTAAAATGATTTCTTTTGAGCCTTCTTCTTCACCTTCGCCGTAGGTTGGGAAAATGGTATTTATTATTGAGATAATATAATCATTTGATGTTATTGCCTTTTCTTCTGTGATAGTCACGCCATCAACAGTGTTTGTTGTAGTTTCAATATAGCCAAAATCAGTTTTATATTCAGTTGTATTTAAAACTTCTTCTATTACTTTATTTCCATATTCGTCTAAAACAAAATCTTCGCCATCTCTTTGATATTTAACAAGAGATATTGTTTGCGAGCTGTCTTCCAAAGTTTCAATAACAATTCCTAAACTTTGATAATCTTCAAAGTATGCAAGTTTATCGGCATCTTGATAATTTCCATCAAAGTAGTCATCAATAACATTCAATGTGTTTGCATAACTGAATTTTAAATTGTTGTAGCTTGAGTCAATGTTAAAACTAGCCATAGTGTTTAAGCCAGAAAATAGTGTGAAGAATATAACAAGGTTGAGTGCCATAACGATAAGCATAACAAGACAACCTGTATAGTAAGATTTTCCATAGTAACGTTTATAAACTTCATTCTGCTTTTGATTGAGCAATTCCGGTGTTTTTTCATATTTGGCTTTAAGTTTTTCAAGCTCTGGCTGCATCTTTTGCTGAACAGCATTCATTTTTTGCTGATTATATTTGCTGTATGTGTCTATTATTCCCCAAATAATCCTTATAACAACAGTTAAAAAGATAATTGCAAGAACATAGTTGTTCGTAACAGCATCAAATGCTCTAATGATAGATGGCCAGAAGCCTGTTGGCTCACTAACTGCAAGCAGTGTGCTTAAAATAGCCATTTAACTTCTCCTTTAATATTGATAGGAACAGGGTCATAACCACATTTCTTGTTCCAAGGGTTACATTTTGTTATCCGTTTAAGCCCAATAAAAATGCCTTTAAATCCAAAAACATTTATAGCTTCAATCATATAATTTGAACAAGTGGGATAAAACCTACACGAGCGGGGCAAAAGCGGTGAGAAACAATTTTTATAAAAATATACTGGAAGTTTTAGTATAAACTTTGCACTTTTTTTAATAAAATTTCTCATAATTTTTCAGCTTTTCTAAAAATTTCTATAAGTTGTTTTTCAATATCACTAAAATTAAGTTCGCTTGCACCCTGCTTTGCTTGCAAAACATAATTGCAGTTTTCTTTGGGCAGTTTATGCACACGAACTATCTCTTTAAGTCTTCTTTTTAAAAGATTTCGCTTATTGGCTTTGCCTTCTTTCTTGGAAATTGAATAGCCTATCTTATAAGTTTTATATTTGCTTTTAACAATATATAAATTAAAGTTTCTGCTGTGAACTTTCTCACCTTTTTTAAAAATATAATTAAATTGCTTGTTCTTTTTTAACCTGTGGTCTGACCTTTCTTTTGTATTAAGCAGATAATTTTTTTCTTCCACGATTTCTTCTTCTTTTTAAAACATTTCTTCCGCCATTAGTTCTCATTCTTTCTCTAAAGCCGTGAACTTTACTTCTTTGTCTTTTCTTTGGCTGATAAGTTCTTTTCATAATGCGTGCCTCCTTTTACAATAGTAACTAATTTATTATAGAAAATAATTTTACGTTTGTCAATTATAAAAAATGTTTTTATTAAAAAAGTAAGCTTAGTTTGCTTAACTATTAAAACTTGGCAAGCGAATGAAAAACTCTCAGAGTTTTTTCAGAGCCAAAACTTGTTTTGGCTTTTGTAAATTTTTGCTGAGGCAAAAATTTACCCATTCGCTTGCCTTTAAAAAATAACCATAATAAATTGCCAAATATATAATTTTTTTTGACATATTTTTAAAAAATGGTTATAATAACCTTATAAAATGCAAAAAAGAGCGAATTTTGTATAAAATAAACTTATTCTTAGAAAAAAGGTGGAATTTAGATGAGTTTAAAAGTAAAATTAATATCAGCAATATCACTATTTATACTCATGCTTGGGGCTTTAATACTAGGTGTATTTGCAGCAAGCCAACAGACTATAACCATGCAAGGGAATATAACCTTTAACGTTCCAGATAGAAGCTTGTATGTGAAGGCTGTAAGGTATCAAGCAACAGGAGAAGAGGCAATTGATGTTACAAGTTTTTCTCAAGGCTACATAAATGAAAATTTTAACTTAGATTTAACATCTTTGTCACAGGCAGAGCCAAATAAACACGGTTCATTCACATTATACTTTGATATAATAAATGCAACAAACACAAGATGGGCAATAGAGAAAGTAACCTTATCAGA
>CALVPQ010000039.1 GCA_944351415.1 uncultured Clostridia bacterium
AAAAGAACATATTAGACTACAAAATCTAACATGTTCTCTCTTTTTTATTTGTTGTCCGTTTTAATCAAACAACATCAAATATAGCTATCTTTTTTTTATAATCTCAATTTCAATTCCAACAACACCATATTTCTCTATTTCTTCTTTAGGATAATATTTTGTCATATCGTCAGGTTTTGCTATTTCATTCTTCGCATAGCCCAGGCTTATTTTATCAAAATTTTTATAAAGCTCTTCAAAATTTTTGTATTTATGTAAAGCCTTAACTCTTGTTTTTAAATATTCAGTGTTTGAACCAATTTTTATGAATATGATGATGTCATTTTCTTTGATAACACTTCTTTTTTCATCATTTAGTCGCATCTCAATAGTCTTTTTGCCGCATTTAATATTTTCAAAAGGTGTTTTTTGAAGATGCATAACATATTTTTTACTTCCTTGTTTATAAATATTTTGATTTTTAAGCCATAAGTAACAGCCCTCCATCATTTCTGGCTTGTGTTTAAATCCACACTTAACATAAAAATTGGCATTATCTTTTGTTGGAGTAAGTTCCAGCATAAACTCATCGCAATTTTTATTAACATAATCTTGCAAACGTGAAAGTAAATAGCTAATCATAGCCTTGCCAACACCTTTCCCTTGATAATCTGGCAAAACAATCACATCAGTTAAAAATCCATGTGTAAAACCATCTCCAACCACACGGGCAATTCCAATAGTTTTTCCATTTTCAACACAGGAAACCTTTATCATAGAGTTTTTAATCGATTTTTTAACAAGCTTATTGTCAAGAAATTTCCATCCAAGTGTGATATGTAAATTTTGAAAATCGTCCACAGAAATTGAGTCTATAAATTCCATAATTTTACTCCTTTTTAATATAAATTAAGAAAAAATCAATAAAAAATGTTTTTTTTATCATTTTTATTTCAATTTTTCTACTCCTAGTTTACATTTTCTTATTTTTTAGTCTAACAAAGTTAAATTTTTTTGTCAATAAATAGTTTTATAAATTTAGTAAATCTTTATTGCATATTGCAAGCTTATTTACTTGCTTTTTATTTTTGTTTTGTTATATAATAAAAAATATTATTAGGAGAAAACAATGGATAAAAACTACTCACCAGAATTATTTGAAAATGAAATTTATCAAAAGTGGCTTAATAAGGGCTATTTTCATACAGCTCCAGACAAAAGGGAGCACTATTCAATAGTAATGCCACCACTAAATGTCACAGGAAAGGCTCATATTGGACATGCTCTTGATAACACCATTCAAGATATTTTAATAAGAACAAAACGTATGCAGGGATATAACACTTTGTGGGTTCCGGGCACAGACCATGCAGCAATTGCAACCGAACAAGTGCTTGTTAAAGATTTAAAGCGTAATGGCTTAAGCAAAGAAAGTATTGGACGTGAAGAATTTTTAAAGCGTGGTTGGGAGTGGTATGGGAAATACACTCATGTTATTTGCGACCAGCTTAAGAAACTTGGTGTTTCATGTGATTGGGAGAGACTTGCTTTCACAATGGACGAAAATTTAAACCGTGCAGTTCGTCATGTATTTTGTCAGTATTATAAAGAAGGGCTTATTTATAGGGGAAAACGTGTAGTAAATTATTGCCCAAGTTGCAAAACTACAATTTCAGATAATGAAAATGTGCATATAGACCAAAACACATATCTTTGGTATATTCGTTATCCTTTTGCAGATGGAAGCGGAGATGTAACAGTTGCAACAACTCGTCCAGAAACCTTATTTGGAGATACAGCAGTTGCAGTCAATCCACAAGATGAACGTTTTAAAGGGCAGGTTGGCAAAGATTTAATTCTTCCGCTTGTAAATAAGAGAATAAAGCTTATTGCAGATGACTATTGTGAGATGGGATTTGGAACAGGTGCGGTTAAAATAACTCCAGCTCACGACCCAAATGACTATGAAGTAGGGCTTCGCCATAATCTAGAAGTTGTAAATTGTATTGACGATGATGGCAAGCTAACAGAACAAGCAGGACAATTTGCTGGAATGGATAGAATAGAAGCACGTCCACTTATTGAAAAAGCACTTATTGAAGGCGGTTATCTTGTAAAAAAAGAGAAGTATAAAAATCAGGTTGGAACTTGCGAACGTTGTGGAAGCTTCACAGAGCCACGAATTTCAACACAATGGTTTGTAAAGATGAAAGAGCTTGCGCGTCCTGCCATTGAAGCTGTTAAAAATGGCACACTTAAGTTTCACCCAAAGCGTTATGAAAAAACTTATCTAAATTGGCTTGAAAATATTCAAGATTGGTGCATTTCACGTCAAATTTGGCTTGGGCACCGCATACCTGTTTTCACTTGCTCTCATGGTCATACTTTTGCAAGTGAAGAATTTCCAAGCAGATGTGAAGTTTGTGGAGATACAAATTTAACTCAAGATAACGATGTGCTAGACACTTGGTTTTCATCAGCACTTTGGCCATTTTCAACACTTGGCTATCCAAATAAAACTGAGCTTCTTGATTATTATTATCCAACATCAACACTTGTAACAGGTTATGATATAATAACTTTTTGGGTTTCAAAAATGGTGTTCTCAGGGCTTAAGTTTATGGGCGATGTTCCATTTAAAGATGTTGTTATTCATGGGCTTGTTCGTGATATTCATGGCATAAAAATGTCAAAACACCTTGGAAATGGTGTTGACCCAATTGATATGATTGAAAAATATGGGGCTGATGCGCTTCGTCTTAGTCTTATCAATGGTATGAGTATGGGCACTGATATTAAGTATGGTGAAGAAAAGGCAAAAGAAGCAAAGATTTTTATAAACAAGCTATACAATGCAAGCAAGTTTGTTATTCAAAATGTAAAAGATATTGAAAAAAGAGAACTTAACAGCCTTAAACTTCAAGAAAAAGATAAGTGGCTTCTTTCAGAACTTGATAAACTTGTAAGAGCAGTTAACAAAAATATAGAAAAATTTGCACTTGGTGTTGCAACAAGTAATTTAATTGAGTTTACAGTTTCAAAATTCTGTGATTGGTATATAGAACTTAGTAAGGTTGACCTTTATGGTGACGATAAAGAGAAAAAGGGTGTAACACAAAACGTTTTGCTTTATGCCCTTACAACACTTTTAAAGGTTTTTCACCCATTTATTCCTTTTGTGACAGAGTATATTTATCAAGAACTTCCTTTTGCAGAAGAAACAATCATGTATTGTGAATTTCCAAAAAAGGTTGATGTTAAAGGTTTAAATAACCACTTTGAACATATAATAGATATAATCAGGGCGATAAGAAATGCAAGGGCAGAGTTTAATGTTCCAGATAATCGCCGAACGAATATATACTTGATGGTTGAAAAGAAAAATAAATTGATAGAAGAAAATCTTAAAGAGATTGCAAAACTTGGCTTTGGAATAAATTGTGAACTTGTGGAAAGCGAGCCGGCTGAAAAATGCACTAAGATTATTTGTGGTGAAGAAAAAATATTCTTACCATCAGGGCAACTTGTTGATAATGCAAAAGAAAGAGAGCATCTTGAAAAAGAAATTGAGAAATTAAACTTTGAGATAAAGCGCTCTGAAAAAATGCTTGCAAATACTGGTTTTGTGGCAAAAGCACCTAAGGCACTTGTTGACGCGGAAAAGGAAAAACTTGGAAATAACAGAAAGTTACTAGAAAAAATGCAAAAAGAACTCAAAGAAATATAAAAGTTTTAGTTTTGGAAGATATTGATAATTTTTTTAAAAATAGACTAGATTATTTTGTTAAATACCTTAAAAATAAAAATATATGCCTAGATTTTCTAAAGAGAGAAAAAACTCTCTCTTTTTTTGTAAAAAAATTTGACTAATATATAGTATTTTAATTAAAATATATAATAAAAGGTTAAAATAAATAGGGGGTATACATGGTCAAACTAAAGAATTACTTATGGCTATTCTTAGTTTTTGTTCTATTTTCTTGTGGAATAGTTTTGCTTTCAACTTCCACAAGGTCTATATATGACGAAGAATATATCTCCAATGCCGCTCACTATGTTATTAAAGGGTATGTTGTTGCAGGTCAAGGAGAAGTTAGTGTTGTTGTTAATGGCGGAAATATAAGTAACTGGCGTGGAACTGCTACTCCAACTAATGGTGGATTTTCTGGAAGTCTAGACCCATCAGGAGGTTGGTTTGGAAGCGATACGGTAACAACTGAATATAGCACGACTGCCTATACTGGCTACCATCTTAGCAGCCTTTCTGTTGAAGGGGATTCATCTGTTACTGGGGCTTCAGGTTCTTTTGATGTAACTATTGGGCGATTTATGGGGTCAGGAAATGTATCTAGAACTATTAATGTTAGGTTTGCTGCTAATCTCTATTATATTAACTATAGCAACTTACAAGACGGAACAGCTGACCCTGAATATTGGCCAACTTCAGCCACTTATGATACTACGTTCAGAGTAGGCGACCCAACAAGAACAGGCTATACCTTTGCTGGTTGGTCGTGCTCTGGGTTAAATTCAACTACGGCATATTATGGTTCAAACGAAAATGAAATGGTTCAATGGGGGGATACTAGGCTTGTCAATATGTCAGGAGATTATACTCTCTTTAGAAATTTAAGACCGGAAAACAATGAAAGTGTAACACTTCATGCACAATGGCTTCCAAATATATACTTAATAAGTTTGGATAGAGCAGGTGGCTCAGGCGGACCAGATGAAGTTTTCTTGCAATATAGCACATCATGGTGCTCAGATGCTTCTGCGGAAAACAAAATTTCAAGAATAGAAATACCAACACTTAAAGGTTATGCTTTCCAAGGTTACTTCACAGAAGAAGGTGGAAAAGGAACTAAAATAATAGATGGTGATGGTGTCTTTACAGAAGCCGATAATAGGCATCTTAGATATTTTACAGATAATGATACACTTTATGCTCACTGGGCTCCAATAGACTATAACATTTCATATAATCTAGATAACGGAAGTTATGGTCAATATCACCCAACAACAGC
>CALVPQ010000040.1 GCA_944351415.1 uncultured Clostridia bacterium
TAAAATTATTTAGTAATAAAAACAAAATGTGATAAAATGAAAGAATATAAAGAATTAGAAAATAAAAAAGATATACCGGCGCTTAATAGAGAAATAGATAAAGATGAAGAAGATTATGAAACTGATGAAGAAATAGAATTGTTAGAAAAATTACTTGCACAAAAGAAAGCAAGGAAAAGAGATAAAGATTTTGAAATGTAATAAAAAGTCGAACAGTTTTTGTTCGATTTTTTTATAAAAATATAGTAGGACCATTTAACCCCAAATAGATAGAATTAGATAGAATAACATAGTAAATTTTAGTCTTTTGATATTTAACAAAAAGTAACTAAAAAACATCTATGGTTATCGCTAGTCTAAAAATAGAAATGGCTCAAACATATTAGAATTTTGACAAAAATAAAACCCTTTAAAGTGGCTAAATGCCTTTATTTTAAAGGGTTTTATGTGCTTGGAGCTAACGAGCAGATTCGAACTGCCGACCTTTACATTACCAAGTATTGAATTTCACCTAAATAGGACTTGAACTCAAAGCACAGGAAACCCTTATATTTCCTGTGTTTTTTCTTACTCCCAAAACTCTCAATTGTTGTCAATTTTCAAAAATCTGACAACAGTTGACAACAAAAGCCCCATTTTAACCCACCAAAACAACCAATTTTTCCACCTAAAATCATCTAAACTCGCCTAAAACCGAACATCAAGTGTTGTCAGGAAGAAATTTAAATTATTTTTGCAAATTAGCAACAGAAATTTAATTAGTATGTTATAATAAAAACAAATATAAGGAGATTTATTAATGAATATCGAAAAAGTCAACAAAACTATCGAATTATATAAAGTTTATTTAGCAAAGCAAAATCAATCCAAAAATGATTTTATTGATAGAAAGGAAAGGATTGCTTATTATCAAAAGTTTAATAAAGAATGTCTTTTAAAATTAAGCGAAGATGACTTCGTTGAGTTTATTGGCAAATTATGGGCATCGGCTATGTATGGAAGTAAGAAATATTTAGCTGATCAAATGATTTCTAGCAATAAGGGATTTGACAATTTAAAATCCATGCTTGCAGAATTTATATATGGAAAGCAAGATTTATCTGTTAGGTGGGATAAATTTTTAAAAGAAGCAAAATTTTTTGGACCGTCATATATGAGCGAAATATTGGGATATGTGTATCCTAATGAATGTGCTCTTGCAAATAATCAAGTTATTAAAGCCCTTGATTATCTTGAAATGCCAAAAGTTCCACACTATAATTATCAATTTACCGGCAAAAAATATTTAGAAATTTGTGATGTTGTTAAACAATTATCAATAAAATTAAAAAATGCAGGAGTAGAATGTGAAAATTTACTAGCAGTAGATTATTATTTGTGGGAAGTGACAAGATTAACAAATGATAGTGTTGTTATTGAGAATAGCGAAGAAATCAAACTTGTTACAAATAAAGATCAAGAATTTATACATAAAGAAATTATAGATAAAATAGTTGAAATTGGCAGTTTGCTTGGCTTTGATGCAAAGTCTGAGGTTAGAGTTGGAAAGGGTGCAGTTGTGGATGCTGTATGGAGTATCAACATTGGAAACATGGGACAAATAATGTATGTTTTTGAAGTCCAAACAAAAGGAAGTGTTGATAGCCTACTACTGAATTTGCAAAAGGCCAACAACAATAAATCTGTTCAGGCGATAGTTGCAGTTTCTGATGAAACTCAATTAGTAAAAATTAAAAATGAGAGTGAAGAGGTTAATAATTTGCGAGATTTAAAATTATGGGACTATAAAGATGTTTTAAAAGTTTATGATTCTTTAAATAACGCAATGAGTTCAATAAATAAATTAGGACTAGTTCCAAAAGGATTTTAAGGAGAAAACAAATGATTACAGGACAATTAAAAAATAAAATAGATGCAATATGGGATACATTCTTTGCTTCAGGTATTACTACTCCTCTTACAGTAGTTGAGCAAATCACATATTTATTATTCATCAAACTTTTAGATGACAACCAATTAAAAAAGGAAGCAACTGCTAGCATATTTAAAACTGAGGTAAAAAACCCTGTATTTAAAGATGGCAATTGGAAAAACCCTGAAACTGAAAAAGAAGTTCCATATAAAAATCTTCGTTGGAGTGTTTTCAAGAATTTAGATACTCGTGAAATGTTTAACTTAATGAGAAACGATGTATTTGTATTTATTAAAAACATAAACACAGGTAAAGATTCTTCATATAGCAAATTTATGCAAAATGCAATCTTTATGATTCCAAACGAAAGAACCCTTGCGAGAGTTGTTGAGGGCATTAACGGACTTGATTTGAACGATAAAGATGCTATGGGAGATGTTTATGAATATATCCTTGGCAAAATGGCAAGTTCAGGAATAAACGGACAGTTTAGAACGCCAAGACACATTATAAGAATGATGGTTGAATTGATGCAACCTACATTAAAAGATGTTATTTGCGACCCAGCAATGGGTTCTGCAGGCTTTATTGTAGAAAGTGCAAAATATGTCAGCGAACACTACGAAAATGAATTATTAAAACAAGAAAATCAAGAAAAATATGCAAATAGTATGTTTTATGGCTTTGATACTGATCAAACAATGCTTCGTATTGGTGCAATGAACATGATGCTTCACGGTGTTGAAAATCCAAACATTGAACAAAGAGATTCTCTTTCAGAAGATAATACCGACAAAGATAAATACACAATGGTTTTAGCAAACCCACCATTTGCTGGAAGCCTTGAATATGCCGATGTTTCAAAAGATATTCTTGCTCTTACAAGAACAAAAAAGACTGAAATTCTATTCTTAAGTTTGTTTACTAGAATATTAAAAATCGGTGGAAGATGTGCTTCCATTGTTCCTGATGGAATTACAAACAATACTAACGATTCAGCGTATACAACAATCAGAAAGGAATTGGTAGAAAACCAAAAATTAGAGGCTGTGATATCAATGCCAAGTGGCGTATTCCAACCTTATGCTGGAGTTTCTACTGCTATTCTTATCTTCACAAAAACAAATGCTGGTGGGACTGATAAAGTTTGGTTTTACAATATGAAAGCAGATGGTTATCAACTTTCAAAGAAAAGAACTCCAATAAAAGAAAATGATATTCCTGATATCATAAATCGTTTTAGAAATCTAGAAGCTGAAGAATCAAGAACAAGAAAAGATCAATCGTTCTTTGTTTCAAAGGAAGATATCGTTAAAAATAATTATGTCTTAAACATCAATGATTTTATGGAAACTGAGAAAAAAGAAATCGAGATAGAATCTCCTCAGGAAATCATGAAAGACATTGACAAATTAGACGAAGAACTAGCAACTCTTAAACAAGAATTAAAAGATTTGTTGGGGGTGTAAAAAAATGAAGATAAAATTAGGCGAAGCACTAAGGTATGAGCAACCAACAAAATACATAGTTGCTTCGGAGAAATACAATGATTCGTATGCTACCCCTGTTTTAACGGCAGGCAAATCGTTTATCCTTGGTTATACAAATGAAGAATCAGGGATTTATGATAATCTACCTGTTATCATATTTGATGATTTCACTACGGACATCAAATATGTAGATTTTCCGTTTAAAGTAAAATCTTCGGCAATGAAGATGTTGCAACCAGCAAATGAGAATTATAATCTTAAATTCTTTTACTATTTAATAAAATATATGAATTTTCAACCAACGAGTCATCAACGACATTGGATATCAAAATTTGCTGAAATGGAATTTGATATACCTGAAAGAGTAAAACAAGATCAAATCGTTGAGAAATTAGATAAATTGGTTGAAATGCAGTCAAAAAAGACTACTCAACTAAAAAAATATGACGATCTAGTCAAATCACAATTTATCGAGATGTTTGG
>CALVPQ010000041.1 GCA_944351415.1 uncultured Clostridia bacterium
TGCTGGTGTGGCGGAATGGCAGACGCAACAGACTCAAAATCTGTCGAGGGCAACTTCATGTGGGTTCGACTCCCACCACCAGCACCATAAATTATTTTTTTATATAATATTTTTCTTATTTCAAAGAACAAACTAAATGGGTCCCCTGAAAATGCTTGTCATTTTTAGGGCTTGGCTTCCACCACCAGCACATATAATAAACCTCACCTTTTTGGCTGGGGCTATTTTATTTAGCAAAATGTTTCTTCATTTTTTTTTAGATTTTTAAGACTATAGATTTTCTATAAAAATAATGAAGAATTGTAGCTTAAACATTGTTATAAAATAATTATTTTTATTAATTTGTTATTTTATATCTAAAACTTTAAACTTTATTTTTTTAATTTTAATGCAGTAAATTAACCCAAATTATATATTGCAGATTTGTTATTTATATGGTATTATTTTAAACAAAGGAGTTTATATGGAAAAACCACAAAACATTTATGATAACCCTGTTTTCTTTGAGGATTATCAAACTATGCGTGAGTCAAAAATTAATGCAAATGAATTGATTGAAATTCCACAGATTAAGAAAATGTTACCAAATATAAAAGGTAAAACAATATTAGACCTAGGTTGTGGAGCTGGTGGAATGTCTCGTTTTTTTGCTGAAAATGGAGCTAAAAAAGTTGTTGGAATTGATATATCTTCAAATATGCTAAAAATTGCAAAAGAAAGAACTTTACAAAAAAATATTTCATACCTAAATTTGCCGATGGAAGATATATCTTCTTTGAATAGTAAATTTGAATTTGTTTTTAGCTCGCTTGCATTTCACTATGTTGAAAACTTTGATAAACTTATCAGTGATATTTCCAAGCTTTTAAAGCCTAATGGCGTGCTTCTTTTTTCTCAGGAACACCCTGTTGGAACTGCTATGATATTCAATTCTCCAAATATGGAAAATCATATTGAGATAAATGGTAAAAGATATTATCTTTTAAGTGATTATAATAATAATTCTCAGCGTAAACTTCACTGGAGTGTTGATGACGTTGTTAAATATCACCGCAATTTTTCAACTATAATAAATAGTCTTATTAATAACGGCTTAGAAATTTTACAAATTGAAGAATCTACTGCAAGTGAAGAGGCTATTAAACTTGTGCCTAAGTATAAATATCAAAATGATAGACCATATTTTTTATTTGTTAAAGCTATAAAAAAATCTAATTAATCGCTATAGAGTAAATTTTACTTCGTTTATTCTCAATTTATATTAAAAAAATAAAACCCAGCATCTCAAAATATCTTAAATATGTTTATTTATTGTTTTTTGCATAACTACAATATTTTTATTCTGTAATTATCCAAAATTAAAGTTCAATAAATTTAAAACATTTTTTGATATTTTGGAACGCTGGGTTCGCTTTTATATCTTATTTATATAATATTTTTATTTATAAATTTTTTTCTTTTTATAGGTTAATTTTTAAATTCCATAACTATATATATCTCTTGTTTGCATTTTAAGCACTTCATACTATGTATAAATCGCTTTTTTTTAGTTTTTCTTGGCTCGTTTATCAGAACACGACAATCACTTGTTTCATCAGATGCAACACACTCCCCAAGACATCTGCCACAATGCGGACAAAAAATTTTTATCTTCACACATTGCCTCCTTAAAGACTATGAATAAATTGTTTGACTATTCCTAAAATTTTTACATCTTTTGTGATTATATCATCATATCTATCATTTTCTGGGTGAAGCACTATATGGTCTTTTTCCCGATAGAAGGTCTTTACCGTTGCCGAGTCTTCAAGTAAAGCAACAACTATATCTCCATTATCAGCACTTTCACACTTTTTGACAACAAGAAGGTCACCTTCTCTTATGCCAACACCTTCCATGCTATCACCTTTGGCATGAAGTAAAAACACATTATCTCTGCCAAAAATATCTGTTGGAAGCCTATAGATTGATTCTATATTTTCTTGTGCAAATATCGGTTCTCCGCACCTTACTTCACCAACAACTGGGGCTAATATAGTTTGGCCAAGTTTAAAGTTATAGGAAATATCTATTGAGCCTAGTTCATCTTTTTTTAATTCTCCTTTCATAACAAGCAAGTTTATATATCTCTCAACTAGTGAAAGGCTTGAAAGATTTAAGTGTTTTTGTATTTCTCGATATGATGGACTTCTTCCATTATCAAGTTGAAAAACCTTTATAAACTCTAAGATGTTTGAAAGCACTTTTTCATTTATCTTTTTCAAACTGACTCCCCTTTTATGATATTTGCCGATATTTATAAAAGAACTTGCCGTTCTTTTATGGTGTTATTATAATGTATACTTTTTAAAAAATCAAGTATTTTTGCCAACTTTTTTTTAATTTAAAAAAAATATCTTTTTGCTTTACTTATTTTTTTAAATTTGATATGATAGTTATAGTGATTTTCACAGATATTTCATAGTGCAAAATTGTTAAATATCATTAATGTAGGAGGAATATATGAAATTTAAAATTGTTGCTGATGCTTCGTGTGATATACCTAAAGAATATATGGAAAAATATGACATCACTATCATTCCTATTGAAGTTATGTTTGGTGATAAACTCTACCCAGAAGGGCTTGAAACAAAAGAATTCTATCAAAAAATAAAAGAAACTGGTATTATTCCTAAAACTGCGATGCCAAATACATATAAATTTGAAAATGTCTATAAAGATTATGTTAATAAAGAAGATGTTTTTGTTATCACTATTGTTATTTCTATGGAAATGAGCCAAACAAAACTTCAGGCTCAGATGGCAGCAGAAAACCTTGGTATGACAAATGTGTTCATCGAAGAAAGTGCCTCTACTACTGTTGGACAAGGTGCAATTATTGGTGAACTTTGCAGGTTTATTGATAAATGCCAAGATATTGAAAAAATAAAAGAAGAATTTTATCGTCTTAGAAAAAATGTGCATATATATGCTGTTATAGATGACCTTAGCTATCTTAAACAAAGCGGTAGACTTTCTTCAACAAGTGCTTTCTTCGGTAAGGTGCTTGGTGTTAAACCCATTATTGCTATTAAAGATGGAAAAGTTATGACCATTGCAAAATGTAATGGTGCGCAAAAAGCGGAAAATTATATTTTAGAAAAAATTGAAAATATGGACACAAGTCACCCTTTCTTCGTTGTTCACTCTGATATGCAAGAAGGTGCTGACAGATTGCTGGAAAAAGCAAAGAAATATATAGGAGAGCAACAAGAAGTTATAACAGCACAGATTGGCTGTGTGGTTGGTTCTCACGTTGGTCCAACTTGTTATGGCTTTGGTTATTTTTCTAAAGACTAAAAATAAAGATATATTGCAAAATATATCTTTTTTATATATTTTTATATGTTTTTATATGTATAAGACTAATAAATATATGTTATATAACTTTACATATTGCAAAATTAATAAAAAATCCTTATAGTTTAATTGCTATAAGGATTTTTATTGTTTGGTTTAGCTGTTAGCCCATTCTTGGATAAGGTCTATGGTTGCTGGCTCTCCACCCTGTGCCAGCCATGATAAGGTGCT
>CALVPQ010000042.1 GCA_944351415.1 uncultured Clostridia bacterium
ATTTATTATGGTTATTTTTTAAAGGCAAGCGAATGGGTAAATTTTTGCCTCAGCAAAAATTTACAAAAGCCAAAACATGTTTTGGCTTTGAAAAAAACTCAGAGAGTTTTTCATTTGCTTGCCATGTTTTTCATTATAATTAATAGTGAAAACAAAGTTTATAAGAAAAGTGCAAGTTTTTAAAATAATCCAAACCATACAATAATTTAAACTAAATTTACTAGTAATGCACCCTTTTTGTAAGTTTTTTAATAAGACGTTCTTTATCCTTTTGAATTTCATTTTTCTTTTCTTGAACTCGCAAAGAAAGATGTTTATTCATAAGATAATATCTCATTTCATCAAGGCAATGGTCATCACGTTTTATTGGCAGGTCATTATCACCCCACCAGTATGATTTAAGTTCTCGTATGAGATTTGTGCAATTTTTAAAAATAAAAAGATGTGCTTTTCCTTCTCCATCTCTCAAGTATCGTTTAACGGTATTTATACCACTAAACATATCTTTATTCACACGTGGATTAACCAGAATATCATTTTCATAAAAAAGTTCCACAACACTTTTAGAGCTTGCAAGAGTTCTTTGCATGGCGGCAGAATCTATAAGAGCGGAAAGTTTCCCATTTGTATAGTGCCAATCAAGTTGTTTTGAAATTTCTTTTATTTTATTTGCATGTTCAAAGACGTCTTTCCCCTTATCAAAGTGCTCGGCAATAACATAGACATTACCATCATAATCTTGAGCATACCAATGAGCTGAAAGCGGATTATTTAAGCCTGGGTCAATAGAGATTGTGTCTTGCCATTCTTTTGGAACATCAAAGGGCTCTATAACGTGCAAATTTTCATCAAACTCGCTATAAACAAGACCGCCACATTGCATAAATCTTCCATATCTTCGGCTTTCAAGCTCTTCTTCAGACATGGTTTTTGTCATGTTTTCAATTTCTTCTTTAGCAAGATATGGATTATCAGCCCATTCCATTTCAATATACCACACTTGTGGGTCATTTTTTTCATTCAAGTAAATTTCATTATAGACCCAAGTAAGCCCTTTAAGTGGAGTCATCGTTCCAAAGATAATACCACTTCTATCAAGCACTCTCATTCGGCATTCTTGATATATATCGTAAGGCGGTTCTTCATCAAACCAAACAAAGTCAAGTGAAGAACCTTGAAATTTTTCTCTTCCTTGGTCACAACTTTTAAATCCAATTTTACTAAGTGTGCCAAAAACATTTCTAACCAAAATAAAGTCTATAATCCCGCTCTCTGCACTATCTTGTCTACCACTAGACATAACTATCTTTTCTATCCAATCTGGACGTAAATAGTGCAAAATTTTATCTTGTGCAACATCACGTTGAACCTGTTTTGATAGCGACACCACCCAGCCACTAACCTGCTTATTTTCTTTATAAGGGTGCACTCCACGGGCAAGCCATACAGTTTCAACTGCACCACATTCAGTTTTGCCACTTCGATTTCCGCCAAACACCCATCTATTCTTTTTATTACACTTATGAAAAAGAAGTTGTTTTTTATGAACCTTTTCTCCCTTATTATATTTAGATAAAAAATCATATTTACTTCTATTTTTTATTTCATTTTTAACTAAACTTAGCTTATATAAAATTTCGTCCATTTTATTCCCCAAAATTATTTTTTATTTGATTTTTTTTGACAATTATTTCTTTGCCTAAATAAATACAAAAAATTAAAATAAAAACATGGCAAAAAAATTAAGAAAAAATATTAAAATTTTATTTTTTATTATATTTTATTGTTTTTTAACTATGTTTTCCAGTTTAACTGCCAACTTTTCACAAGCAGATGATTTTTATTTTGCTAAAGTGCAAAGTGAAAATGTTTATCTATATTCTAACCCTATTGATAGTAGCGAAAATATTCTTTTTGAAATACCAAAAACTTATTTTGTTAAATTGCTTGATGATGAAAACTCAGATTTTTATTATGCACAGTATAGTGACCAGTTTGGCTATGTTAAAAAAAATGACGTTGTTGCGATGGACGGAATACCACAAGAGCCTTATGCAACCTCGTCATTTAGAATATTTTCCCTTGAAGGTATGGGGCTTTATAGCACACCTTCTCTTATTGAAGAAAATATGATTATTGAAATTCCATATCTTACAGACAATCTTGTCTACTATGGAAAAATCATAGGTCAACAAGCAATACCTGACAAAAGTAATGAGTGGTATTACTGCAAATACACCAGCACTGACACATTATTTGGATATGTATATTCTGTTTTTTGTGATAAATTGACTGATTTTGCTGATAACTACGAAAGTTTTAATATTATCATCTCTCCAACCTTTTCAAGCTCTTCTAGCGGCAACGGACTATCCACTGTTGCAATGACATTTATTGTTATTGGTGTAAGCATTCCTTGTATAATTGTGTTTTATTTGCTTGTTAAACCAACTATTTTTAAAGAAAAAACTTCTGCTGGTCAAACTAAAATACCTAAAAAACGTAGGCATGGTGATTATTATGAATTTGATGAAAGCGACCTAAATTAATCAGCCTGCTTGTTCTAGTGCTTCAAAATCATTCTCTGCACTTTTCTTAAGTAAAAAATTGCGATAAATATCCATAACTATCTGTTCATCTTTTAAAGTGTTATATAAATACTTCTCACTATACCCTATTTTATCCATAGCAGACATAAAAAGTTCTTCTGCGCGATAAAGTCTTCTAAAATATGTTCTCATAGCAAGTTTATGCCTTTTTGCTA
Source organism: uncultured Clostridia bacterium (assembly GCA_944351415.1). Taxonomy (GTDB): domain Bacteria; phylum Bacillota; class Clostridia; order Christensenellales; family UBA1242; genus Caccovivens. The sequence continues at coordinate 2,765 of CALVPQ010000042.1, forward strand.
TATCTTCTGATGCATTATTATCCATGTAACGTTCTATTAATATTTCTGCAAGTGAAGAATCAATATTTTCAAGTGCCTGTCCAGTTGCAACCTTAAAATTAATAAGTTTTTTCTTGCGTTCCATAAGTTCTATAATTCTATTAGATACTGCCATAACACTGTTATCTATTTTACTGCCCGAAACATAATAAAAAGAATTTAATGCCTGTTTTTCAACAAGTTTATCTATTGAAGATGCAAGAATATCTAAATATTTATAAGTTGCAAGTATTGTTTTTGCCCAAACATTATTTTTCATTTAATCTCTCCTTTAACTCAAATTATAAAATTAGGTAATCTTTATAGTCAACGTTTAATGCCATTTTCTTGCATATTTTTGTAAAATATTTTACAATAATATGCTAAAAATAGACATTCTTACCCCAATTTATCCCTTTTATTCGACAATTTTCTTATATTTTTCCTTTAATTCGACATATTTTTACAAGTTATATTTTATAGTTATTGTGGTAATGATGTTTTTGCTCTGTTATACTATTTAATAGATAAGTTGTTTAAGATATTTTTAAAAAAACTTCAAATGTAGTTGAAATATTTTTGTATTTATGATAAAATAACATAGTGATATGCTGGTGTGGCGGAATGGCAGACGCAACAGACTCAAAATCTGTCGAGGGCAACTTCATGTGGGTTCGACTCCCA
>CALVPQ010000043.1 GCA_944351415.1 uncultured Clostridia bacterium
TTTGAAAGAGCAACTAAAATGTTTGCAAACAATTTTGATAGCAAAAGTGATATGGTAAAATATTTTGCTTTGGTTGGGGCGGATAAACTGCTTGGAGATAATGCAATAAATCAAAGCATAAACTTTTCGGAGATTAGAAAATATTTGCAAAGCATAGATGAAAGACTTTCAAACATTATGGGTAGGCAAAAAATGGACTATATTCAAACAAATGCTGAGATTAAAACTAATCAATCTCTTTTGCATTTAATAACTAAAATACTAACCAAGCTTAGCAATATCAATATACACAACTACACAAACAATTGGAAATACACTCCACTTGATGAGTATGGACTTGAAGAAGAAAAACAAAATCATTTGCGAGGACTGCTAAATGAATAGTGTTCCTAATGTTGTGTATATGCAAGAGTTTTTTCTACCCCACTACAAAGATAAGAAAATGCAAGATAAACGAGATTACTATTCTTCAAACAAATACAGTGATTATCTCAAATATATTGCAACTGGTATTAAAGATTTGCAAAAACTTGATTTTATCGAGTATTCAAATAACAATTCTAAGTCATCTGGAATATTCAATCAAAATGGCAAGATGAAGAGCGAAGATATTGCAAAAGTGAGAAAAGATTTAAGAAAAACAAAGTCGGTTATTTGGAGTGGTGTTATCTCTTTTGAAGAAAAATTTGGCAAGAAATGGTGTGCAAATTTTGAGCAAGCATACAATCTTGTTAAGAGTGAACTGCCTAAATATTTCAAACGAGCAGGTCTTAATCCTAACAATATTGAATGGTTTGCAGGACTTCACGAAAATACTGATAACAGACATATTCATATAGTCTTTTTTGAAAAACAACCTTTGCGAATTAGAGGTAATGGAAAAGGTTTTTCTCGTGGACAAATATCATCAAAGGCAATGGACGAGTTTAAGGCAAATATTGAACTTACTGCCACCGATTTTAAAGCACGAGAGATAAAGTTAAGGACTGACTTAACAAAGAGTTTTAAAGAAGAAATAAGCGAAATTTCAGGGCTTAAATTTAATAAGTCTTGCAAATCAAATTCCACAAAACAAGCCCACTTTTTACAACTCTGAAAGCATGCAAAATTTAAAATCACAGGTTGACAATATTTCAAACTACATCATTAAGCACAATTCTAATATTTCACTTTACAAGCAAGATTTTGATGAAATGGTAAAAGAAAAAGATGAACTTGTGAATAACTATTGCAGGCGTAATGGATATGATAAACCAGTCCAAAGTGTTGGAGATAAAATGATGAATGATATTTACCGAAGGCTTGGAAATATTGTTATTGAAAGTGCTAAAAATTTAAACATTAAAGAAAAAGAAAGATTGAAGTTGAATGCAAAAAATTTGGTGGAAAAACGCATTCAAAAAACCAAGTTAATGAAGGAACTTGATGAGTGTTTGTATCTCAATTCAAAGGTTGAATACGAGACTATTAAAGCATTTCAGGATTATATGAATACACTTGAAGAAATGAGAATAAAAACATTGATTGAACAAGGATATTTAAGTAATGATTTTGAAATGTGATGTGAAAATTCAGGGCTCCCGAAAATACTTGCTTGCAAGAATTTTTGGGAAAAAGAAAAAGTCAAATGTAAATGCGAAACTTTTTGCCAATTTGGCAAAAATGAGCAAAAATGCAGACTTTTTCTCAGTATAGAGCATAAGCGAGAAACAAAAATCATTTTAAGTGCTAAAAAGTGCCTAAATTAAGCACTTTTAACTGATACACTTAAAATTTTTGTTTTTCTCGTCATTTTGGGCTTTGCTGGGATACCCAGACGCCCTTTTAAATATAGAAAATTTGTTATTATGCAGAAAGAAGTAAGGCAATACAGCGTTCTTTCTCAAAAATTAAATAGAGAGATTTTATAGATTTAGAAAAGAAAATTTTAATTTTTTGAGGAGACTAAAATGAACAATACAAATTTGAATATACAAAATATTTTTACCAACTTTAAAGATGTTGTTAAGGTTAAAGATTTGCAAAAAATGTTAGGCATTGGGAGAAATACGGCCTATGAACTAATTGCCACAAACAAGATTAAAAGCATTAAGTCAGGCAATTTGATTTTAATACCAAAGCAAAATGTTATTGACTTTTTAAATGGAGGAGCAAATGAATAAAGGGAGTCTTCAACAAAGACATGGAACTTGGTATGTTGTGGTTAGTTTTAAAGATGAATTTGGAAAACTTAAACAGAAATGGATTTCAACTAAATTGCGAGTTGGAAACAATAAAACAAAAGCTAAACAAGAAATGAAAAACATTCTTAAAAATTTAGATTTAGATAAAGAGATTAGGCAAAGCAATGATAATTCACAAGATATCTATTTTGTTGATTTTTTAAAAAGTTATCTTGAAATAAAAAAGCAACAAGTTGAACCAATAACATATTCTCAATACGTAAAAGAAAGCGAAAAGATTTCATCTTACTTTAAATCTATGAGAATAAAACTTAAAGACTTAAAACCTTATCACATTGAAGGGTTTTATAAAAGTTTATATGAAAAAGGTTTGTCAGGAAATACTGTTTTGCATTTTCACATCTTAATTCGTGAGTGTTTGCAATATGCTTTTAAAAATGATTTTGTAAATGTTAATGTTGCTGACAAAGTGGATAGACCAAAAACAGATGGATATAAGGCAAATTTTTATACCATAGATGAAATTCAAAAATTGTTTGAATGCATACAAGACCACGAGTGCAAATTACCGATTATGCTTACTGCTATGTATGGATTTAGGCGGAGTGAAGTTTTGGGTTTAAAATGGGAAGCGATAGATTTTGAAAATAAACTTATCTATGTTCGCCATAAAGTTATTGAAACTAATATTGATGGAAAAAGATATATTCATAAATCGGATAAGATGAAAAACAAAACAAGCAATAGAGTTTTACCACTATTACCACAAGCAGAAGAACTACTTCTTAAACAAAAAGAAAAAGTTGAAAATAACAAAAATTTGCT